>NZ_JAFLXD010000003.1:0-255082 GCF_019891415.1 Pseudomonas sp. SH10-3B
AAGGTTAAAATTTCACCCTAAGTCTTGAGTCTTGAATAAACAATTTCAGGCGAGCGTATTCCTGTGGCGAGCGGGCTTGTCCCGCGTTGGGCTGCGCAGCAGCCCCAAAACCAGGCGCAGAGGAGTACCTGATACACCGCATTCGTCTTCATCAGGGGCGCTTCGCACCCCAACGCGGGACAAGCCCGCTCGCCACAGAGGTCCCCGTTTGCTGCGCGACAGCGCTACGTCGAAGAGGTAGTGGGGACTCCCACATTAGGTTTGTGGTGTGGGTTATTGCGCGGCGGGCAACAGGAAGCGCGCAATCACCGGCAAATGGTTGGAAATACGCAATGTATCCTCCTGCCGCACCTTCGCCTCTACCCGCTTGATACGGGGGCTGTAGAACAGGTAATCGACGGTGCGATCCGGGCCATCGATGCTTGGGTCATTGGGAAAGTACGTCAGCCATTTCTCACGATCAATCCCGCTGGATTGGCTGTTGCTCGGGATCATCGGGTACTTGTCCCACAATAAATGCAGCTCGCTGTCCGGCGAATACTGCCCGCGCTTATCCGCATCCAAACGCAGGAACTGCCCCAGGGGCAGCAGGTTGAAATCGCCGCCGATCAGCCAGGGCGTGCCACGGCCTTCGAATTTATCCAGCAGCTTGACCGTGCTGATGACCTGTTCCTGCACCGCGCTGCGCCCCGGCGCGTCACCGTCCAGGCGTGTATTGAGCACGGCCAGTTGGCCGCCGTCGCTCAATGGCAGGTAGGTCAGCAGCAAGGCCGGCTTGGGCTGGAACTGACGGCTGATGATATTGGCCTCGGGTGCCGGCAATTGCAGGCGCTCGGCGTGTTCGATCTGGTAGCGGCTCAGGGTCGCCAGCTTGCGGCCCACGCTGCCGAAGATATGCCGGTCGGGTACGAAGTCGGCTTTCCAGTCGAAGGCCTGGGCGCTGCACGGGTAGAGGTCGACCAGGCGCTCCTGCAAAAGCGCTAGCTGGTCCTGGTAGTGGGAAGGCTTGGCGTTTTCGTCGAGTTCCTGCAACAGCAGGATGTCGGGTTGTTCGTCACGAATCACCCGCGCCACTTCGTCGAGGCTGACGGCCATGTCTTCGACGGTGGGGCGTTCGTCCGGGCCGCTGCCGTCGGCGGTGTCGTACCAGAACACGTAGTTCTTGCCGGCCAGGTATTGCACGTTCCAGGTCATGACCTTGAGCGCCTGCCCCGGCAACAGGGTTGGCGCACGGGGCGCGACACAGCTGACGGGCAGGGTTTCTTTGGCGGCGGGGCGCCAGGTCAGGCTGTAGATCAGGGCCGTCAGCAGGCCCGCAACTATCAGCAGGCCCAGCAGGGTGATGCGCAATAAACGGGTCATCGGCTCGGCTTATGGCGTTTCAGGAGTGGCGTGGAGCATATCACCGCGCGTCGGCATCGCCACCGATCAGCATGAATAAACGGAACAGCACCACGCTGGTGAACAGTTGCAGGAAGCTGTGGGCGCTGTCCATCACAAGCCCCAGAAGAGGCGCGGGATTGGGATACGCCGCCACACTGGCGCCCTTGAGCAGCCACAGGGGCGTCATGACACACAGCAGGCACACCAGGATTCGCCAGAAATGCCCACGGGTCAGGCGCAGACTTTCCTTCATTGCCTCCAGCGCCGGCATGCCGCGCAGCACCAGCAGGTACTCGGCGAACGCCAACACCACCATCAGCCACAGCCCAGGCAGGAAATACAGCGACAGGCCCAGCAGAATCAGCAAGGTGCTCATGGCGGTCAGCAGGGCGAAGCGCGGCCACAGGGTCAGCGCCATGGCCCAGATGTCCTTGGTGCGCGGCGACTCGCCACGGGTGCGGGCGTCAAGGAACAGGATCAACGCGCCGGTGTACAGCGGGTACACCAGCAAGCCCACCACCACGCTGTAGCCGGGGAAGGCATCCGGGCCGAGCGCATGGTCGAGCACCTGTTGCAGCAGGGCTTCGAGGATCACCAGCGGCAGGCACAGCTGGACGATGGCGCCCAGGTTGCCTCGGGTAAAACGGAAGGAGTCGCGCAATACGTCTAACGGATTCATCAGGTTCATCGCAGGCCTAAAAGCAAGGGCAACACTTTAACCGATCATGGCCAGCGGTAAGCAAACGTAAACCTTGAGTAAAGACCATTGAAACAACTGGTAACAGCCCCATAACTAGCACGCACCTGCCTGATTACAGGCAGGACCACGATTTCTACCGGCAATCTAACGAGGTCGCCATGAACAGCGAAGAGCAAACCCTGATCGATGGACTGTTTTCACGGTTGCAGCAAGCCGAAACGGACTCAGCCCCGCGCGATGCGCAAGCAGAAGCACGGATCAAGGAGCACATGACTCGCCAACCGGCCGCCGGGTACTACATGACCCAGTCGATCCTGGTGCAGGAACACGCGCTCAAGAGTCTCGACGCGCAGAACAAGCAACAGGCGCAGCAGATCCAGCAATTGCAGGATGAGTTGCAGCGGGCCAAGTCCGCACAACCGGCCCCGGCGAGCAGCGGTGGTTTCCTGTCGAGCATCTTTGGCGGCGGTTCCCGTGACCCGCAACCGGCCCAGAGCGCTCCGGCATCGTCGGGCGGTGGCTGGCGTGAACCGGCGCGGCCGTCCTTTGGCCAGCCAGCGCCGCAACAGAACTATCAACAGCCGCAGCAACCGGCCGCCGCCCCCATTGGCAGCGGATTCCTCGGTGGCGCGATGAAAACCGCCGCGGGCGTGGCCGGCGGTGTGTTGCTGGCCGAAGGCATCAGCAGCCTGTTCAGCCACAACTCGCAACAGCCGCAGGTCGTGGAAGAAATCATCCGCGAAGAGCCGGCGCCCGCCAGCGACAACGGCAACTGGGGCAACGATGACCAGAAGTTCGCCGGCAATGACAGCTGGGGCAGCGACAATGCCTCGGACAGCTTTGCCGATAGCGACTATTCCGACGATTCTTCCTCCTTCGGCGACGACGATTCCTTCGTCTGACACTCCCGGCCCGGGGCGCTGAGCCGCCCCGGTCTGATTTTTCCCGGAAACGTTCTCGCGGCTGGCATACTGGCACCCTTTCCGGGCCCTGGCGCCTGGCTGTCATGAGGAAGTGCGGTGAAGAAAATTGCAGTGTTCGCCGATGTACAAAACCTCTACTACACCGTCCGCCAGGCCTATGGCTGCCATTTCAACTACGCCGCGCTGTGGGCTGATATCAGCTCGCGTGGGCAGATCGTCGAGGCCTATGCGTATGCCATCGACCGCGGTGACAGCAAGCAGCAGCAGTTCCAGCAGATCCTGCGCAACCTGGGGTTCACGGTAAAACTCAAGCCGTATATCCAGCGCAGCGACGGCTCGGCCAAGGGCGACTGGGATGTGGGCATCACCATCGACATCATGGACGCCGCCGACCACGTCGACGAAATTGTGCTGGCCTCGGGTGACGGCGACTTCGACATGCTGCTCGACCGCATCATCCACAAGCACGGCGTCGAAGCCGTGGCCTACGGCGTACCGGGGCTGACGGCCAACTCACTGATACGTGCCGCCAGCCGCTACGTGCCGATCGAAGGCGCGTTGTTGCTTAAATAAGCGCTGCGGCTCAATAAATAAATGGATTAGACGGAGTTGGAACAGGTTTGGAACGTATAGCGGTCATCGACTTTGAAACCACCGGCATCACCCCGAGCAGCCACTGCCGGGCCACGGAAATCGCGGTGGTTATCCTCGAGCGTGGCCAGATCGTGGACCGCTACCAGAGCCTGATGAATGCAGGCGTGCGCGTGCCGGGCTTTATCGAGCAACTCACCGGCATCAGCAACGCCATGCTGCGCAGCGCCCCGCCGGCCGAGCGGGTGATGAACGAAGTCAACGAATTCGTCGGCACCACACCGCTGATGGCGCACAACGCCGCGTTCGACCAGAAGTTCTGGGACTTCGAACTCGGCCTGATCCGCCGCACCCGCCTGCAAAAATTCGCCTGCTCCCTGCTGCTGGCCCGCCGCCTGATGCCGGCTGCGCCCAACCACAAGCTCGGCACCCTCAACACCTACGCGAAACTGCCCCACACCGGCCAGGCTCACCGAGCGCTGGCGGATGCGGAAATGGCCGCCAACCTCACGGCGCACCTGGCCCAGGAACTGCGGCGTACCCACGGCTTGCGCGAACTGTCCCACGACCTGCTGTGCACCCTGCAGAAAGTGCCGGCGGCGAAGATCAATGAGCATCTTAAGAAGCATCGCGGGTTCTGACAGAACAACGCCCCTCCCACATTGGTTATCTGTCGTTCATCGAGGCTGCACACACTCCAACGCCCGATCCACCACCCCCTTCGCCATCTCCACCAAATGCATCACCGCCCGCTGCTGCAACGTTTGGCACCGTCCGGGTATTTGGCATTATTGGACAGGGCATTCCTTTCGTTGCTGCGGGGTTGGCTGTCTTTGATCTAATCAGTATTGGTAAGTGTGCCTATGAGGCAAGAAATGGAAGGTAGCCCGACTAGAGCCGAGATCAGCGAAAAGGTGATTCAGCTATTCGTCGATATCATCGGTTTCATCGACCGAAGTCAGGTCACGGAGCAAACGGACTTCATCCATGACTTCAAGATTATTGATGATGATTTGACCTGCTTTGTCATGCAGATCAAGTGGCAATTCAACTTGCAAGCGACCCAGGAAGATTGGGATCACATCACCACCCTTGAGCAAGTGGTCGATTTGATTGTTCAACGCTCACAACTGTGTTGAAGCAACTGACGTCATCGCGGGCAAGCCCTGATGCCAGTCAATTAAGGAGGAACACTGTAACTGTGGCGAGCGGGCTTGCCCCGCGTTGGGCTGCGCAGCAGCCCCAATAAGAGCACTGCAGTGTGCCAGACAGCTCCGGGGCTATGTTTTGGGGCTGCTTCGCAGCCCAACGCGGGGCAAGCCCGCTCGCCACAGGTGACGGGTTGCCCGTTCTGTCCCTTAACTAACTGGCATTAGGGCTTGCCCCTCCCACACTTGATTGCATTTCAGTCTTTGCCAATCAGTGCCCCGAAGCAGCCGGCCCCGCTTTTGCGGTAAACGGCGGCTTCGCCAGCCACACCAGCAACATCAACCCCATGAACATCCACCCCAGCAACGTGAAGTAATCCACGGTGGACATCATGTATGCCTGGCTGGTGAGGATCTGGTCCAGTTGCGCATAGGCCTTGTGCCCTGCCCCACCGAGCGCCTGCAGCGCGTCGCGGGTGGCCGAGTCATAGGCGGTCATGTTCTCGCTCATGTACGCATGGTGCTGGTCCGCCCGGCGAATCCAGATCCAGGTGGTCAGCGAGGCCGCAAAGCTGCCGCCCAGGGTCCGCAGAAAGGTCGCAAGACCGGCACCGTCGGCAATCTGGTGCGGTGGCAGGTCGGACATCAGGATGCTCAAGGTCGGCATGAAGAACAGCGCCACGCCAATCCCCATGAACAACTGCACCAAGGCGATGTGGGTGAAGTCCACCTCATTGGTGAAGCCCGCACGCATAAAGCAGCTCAAGCCAATCGCCAGGAACGCCAGGCCCGCCAGCAGGCGCAGGTCGAACTTGTGCGCGTACTTGCCCACAAACGGTGACATCAGCACCGGCAGGATGCCGATCGGCGCCACCGCCAGGCCGGCCCAGGTGGCGGTATAGCCCATCTGGGTTTGCAGCCATTGCGGCAGGATCAGGTTGATGCCGAAGAAGCCCGCGTACCCCAGGATCAACACAATCGTGCCGATGCGAAAGTTGCGGTAGGCAAACAACCGCAGGTTAACCACCGGATGTTTGTCGGTCATTTCCCAGATGATGAACACCGCCAGGGCAATCACCGAAATCGCCGCGCCCACAATGATGAAGTTGGATTCGAACCAGTCCAGGTCGTTGCCCTTGTCGAGGATGATCTGCAGGGCACCGACACCGACGATCAGGCTCAACAGCCCGACGTAATCCATCGGTTGGTAGCTGGTTTCCACCGGGCGTTTCTTGAGCTGCGAACGCACCACCATCACCGCAAAAATGCCAATGGGGACGTTGATAAAGAAGATCCACGGCCAGCTATAACTGTCAGTGATCCAGCCGCCGAGGATCGGCCCGGCAATCGGCGCCACCACCGTGACCATCGCCAATAACGCCAGGGCCATGCCGCGCCTCGCCGGCGGGTAAACCGCGATCAGCAGGGTCTGGGTCATCGGGTATAGCGGCCCGGCCACCAGGCCTTGCAGCACCCGAAAGCCGATCAGTTCGGGCATCGAAGTGGAAATACCGCAAAGAAACGAAGCCAGCACAAACAGAATGGTGGCCCACAAAAACAGCTTCACTTCGCCAAAACGCCGGCTCAACCAACCGGTCAGCGGCAACGCGATGGCGTTGCTCACCGCAAACGAGGTGATCACCCAGGTACCCTGCTCCGAACTCACGCCGAGGTTGCCGGAAATGGTCGGCAACGCCACGTTGGCGATGGTGGTGTCGAGCACCTGCATAAAGGTCGCCAGCGACAGGCCAATAGTGGCCATCAACAGGCTGGGCGGCGTGAAGGAGGCGTTATTGCTCATCAGCGTTGCACAGCCTTGGGCGCGGCGATGCTGTTGTCATGGATCAACTGGGTGATCATGGCGTCAGCCTCGGCCAATTGGCGGTCATACACGTTGGTGGTGAACGAAGCCTTCTGCGGCGCCTGTTGCGCCAGCACCGGGCCGCTCTGGTCATGCAGGTCAACATTGACGACGGTGCTCAAACCGACCCGCAGCGGGTGCTTGGCCAGCTCTTCGGCATTGATATGGATGCGTACCGGCACCCGTTGCACGATCTTGATCCAGTTACCGGTGGCGTTCTGCGCCGGCAGCAGGGCAAACGCACTGCCGGTACCGGCGCCGAGGCTATCCACGGTGCCGCTGTACTTCACATCGCTGCCATAGATGTCCGATTCGATGTCCACCGGCTGGCCAATGCGCATATCGCGCAGCTGGGTTTCCTTGAAGTTGGCGTCGATCCACAGCTGGTTCAGCGGAATCACCGCCATCAGCGCAGTACCCGGCTGTACACGCTGGCCCAGTTGCACGGTGCGCTTGGCCACGTAGCCGGTGACCGGTGCGATCAAGGTGCTGCGCGCATTGGCCAGGTAGGCCTGGCGCAGTTGCGCGGCGGCAGCCTGCACGTCCGGGTGGGACGAGATCACGGTGTCATCCACCAGCGCGTTGCTGGTCTTGAGTTGTTGCTCAAGGTTGGTCAGCGCGTTCTTGGCAGCGGTCAGGCTGTCACGGGCGTGGGACAGTTCTTCCTGGGAAATCGCGCCGCCCTGGGCCAGGGTCTTACGGCGGTTGAAGTTGTCCTGGGCGGTTTGCACATCGGCTTTCTGTGCGTTGACCTGGGCTTTCATGCCATCGACGTTGCTGTACAAGCCACGCACCTGACGCACGGTGCGGGCCAGGTTGGCCTGGGCACTTTGCAGGCCGACGGCGGCGTCGTTGGGGTCGAAGTTGATCAGCACCTGGCCTTCGTGGACCAGGTCGCCATCGTCGGCGCCGATGCTGACCACGGTGCCGGTGACCAGCGGGGTGATTTCCACCACGTTGCCATTCACGTAGGCGTCGTCGGTGCTCTCGTTGAAGCGCCCGTAGAATTCGTGCCAGGCCCATACGCCCACGACGCAGAGGATAACGATCAGTGCCAGGCCAATCAGCATGACTTTGCGTTTGCGTGGGTTGTTGTCTTTGGGTTGTTCTGTAGCGTTGGTGTTTTCGGCAGTGGCCATGACAAATACCTCAAATTATTCCGTGCGAGTGGCTGGGGTGGTCGATGCCACGTTGTCGGCGTTGTATCCGCCACCCAGGGCCTGCATCAATTGAATCGACAGATCGATCTGCGCGGCATTCAGGCTTGCCAGCTGGCGCTGGGCCTGCAGCAATTGCTGCTCGATGCTGAGCACATCCAGGTAGTTACCGATCCCTGAGCTGTAGCGCTGCATGCCGGTGTCGTAAGACTGCTGGGCAATGTCCGCAGCATGTTGCTGGGCCTGGATCTGCCGACCGGTTTCGCGCAGTTGCGAAAGGGTGTTGCCGATATCGCCCAAGGCTTGCACCAGGGTCTTGTTGTACTGGGCCACGGCCAGGTCGTAGTCGGCATCGCGAGCATCAAGGTCGGCGCGCAGGCGGCCGCCATCGAAGATCGGCAGCGAGATCGTCGGCGCAATATTGAAGAAGCGGCTGGCCGAGCCGAACATCGCATCCCCCAGCAACGACTCGGCCCCGGCGCTCGCGCTGAGGTTGAGGTTGGGGTAGAAGCGCGTCTTGCTGGCGGCAATGTCCTGACTGGCGGCCTCGACTCTCCAGCGCGCGGCGATCAGGTCCGGGCGGCGGCCCAGCAATTCGGCGGGCAACACCGAAGGCACGGCGACAGCGGCGGGCTTCAACACATTCGGGCGGGCCAGTTCGCTGCCACGGTCCGGACCTTTGCCGAGCAATACGGCAAGGGCGATCTTGGCGCTCTGCAATTGTTTTTCGGCATCGATCAATTGCGACTGGGAGCTGGCTTCCAGGCTTTCGGTTTGCTGGTACTGGTAATGGCTGTCGATGCCCGAGTCGAGGCGGCGCTTGCTCAGGTCGAGCATTTGCCGGGTGCGCTTGAGGTCATCGGTGGCCAGGTCACGCACGATATGCGCCTGGCCCAGGTCGCTATAAGCCTTGGCCACATTGGCAGCGAGGGTCAGGCGCGCGGCCTTTTGGTCGACTTCGGCGGCGCGGGCCTGGCCCAGCGCGGCTTCCCAGGCGGCGCGCTGGCCCCCCCAGAGGTCGAAGTTGTAATTGAAGCTGGCGCCGATATTGCGCACGGTCGAATAGGCATCGCCCTCGCCGCGCGGGTCCTGGTCCTTGGCCAGGCGTGAACGGCTCACGCCGGCACTGGCATCCAGGGTCGGCATGCGCGCGGCATTCGCGGCATACGCGGCGGCTTCGGCCTGATGGGCGCGAGCACTGGCGACTTGCATGTCGGGACTGTTTTGCAGGGCTTCCTGGATCAGGCCGTCGAGCTGCGGGTCGCCGAGGCTTTTCCACCAGTCGGCGCTGGGCCAGGCGGCACTCGACAGGGTCACCCCGCTCAGGGATTTACCGGTTTGCAGGGTGTTGGCGTCGAGGCGCTTGCCTTGGGTGTCGAGGCCGCTGAAATTGGCGCAACCGGCCATGCTCATGGCCACGAGCACCAGGCAAAGGACACGTGAGTTCATTCTTTACCTACCCGCTGCAGGGTGATGGGATCACCGGCAGCTATCAGAATTTTCTTGAGGATCCGTTCCAGGGTTTCCAGCTCGCCAGCCTCAAGTACGCCTGCCAACTGGTTCAACGCCTGGGCGCCTATGTGCGGCAGCATGTCTGCCAGGCGCTGGCCGTCGGCGGTCAGGACCAGTTGCACCTGGCGGCGATCCTGCTCGGAGCGTTTGCGGCCCAGCAGGCCTTTCTGCTCCAGCCGGTCGAGCATGCGGGTCATCGAACCGCTGTCCAGGGACAGGTTGCGGCACAGCTCCGCCGGGGTGTCGACGCCGAACTGGGCCATGATGATCAACACCTTGAACTGCGCGGCAGTGATACCGTGGGGTTCCATGTGGGTGTCGATGATGCGGTCCTTAAGGAGCGCCGCGCGGCCCAGCAACAGGCCGAGGTGGCAGTTGTGGAAGTTTTCGGGGGTGAAGTGAGACATCGGAAGTCACCTTATTACTGCCTAGGCAGTGAATGTATGACGAGATGTTACTGCCTAGGCAGCGAAAGTCAAATGGAATAATTAGCTTGCTTGCTAATGTGGGAGGTGGCTTGCCCCCGATAGCAGTCGTTCAGTCAACACATCAGTGACTGACCCAACGCTATCGGGGGCAAGCCACCTCCCACATTTTGTACTGCGAAAGGATCTAGAAATCGCGTTTGTAGAAGATGTCGAGGGAGCTGGCCACGCCACTCGCCACTTCCAGGTAGACCTTCTTGCTCAGCAGGTAGCGCAAGGCGATGGTGCTGGCCGGTTCGAACACGCCTACCCCGTAACGCAGGCTGAGTTTCTCGGTGATCTTGCCGCTGGCCACCACCGCCGTGTTGTTGCCGCTGCCCTGGGTGTCGAGGTCGAAGTCGCGGATACCCAGCTTGTTGGCCAGATCCGACGTCACCCCGGCGCTGCCCATCAGGCCCAGGCCGAGGGCCGCCTGGGCGAGCATGTTGTTGTCTTCGCCGGTGGTGCTCAGTGGGCGCCCCAGTACCAGGTAGGACAGCGCCTGCTCCTGGCTCATGGCCGGTTCCGAGAAGATCTGCGTGGTGGGCTGCTCGGCGCTGCCGCTGAGGCGGATGCCGGCGACGACGTTATCGGTCTTGCGGATCGCTTCAATATCCAGGTAGGGCTGATCGAGCGGCCCGGCGAACAGCAGGCGTGCGCGGCGCACATCGAGCCGCTGGCCGTAGGCACGGTAGCGGCCGTCGTTGAGCCACAGTTCGCCACGGGTATCCAGGTTGTCGCCGATGTGCACATGCCCCTGCACCTTGGCGGTCAGGCCGAACCCCGAGAAGTTGAGCTGGTCTTCACCCACCGCCACGTCGATATCCATGGCCATGGCCATCGGCGGCTTGCCCTCTTCGGTCTGGCTGCCAACGATCACTGTGTCATCCGAGACCTTGACGGTGGAGGGCGGCAGTTCCCGCACAGTGATATCACCACGCGGGATGCGCACTTTGCCGGCAATTGCCAGTTTGTCGTGCTTCAGGCTGATCTTCAGGTCGGGGGCCACTTCGAGCACCGCGTAGGGCTCCACCGTGACCGGCAGCTGCGAACCTTGCAGGTTGAGGTCCACCACCAGGGCCTGCCCCCAATCGATCTGGCCCTTGAGGCTGCCCTGCCCGGCCTTGCCACTGCGCCATGCGCCATTGAGCTGCACGCTCTCACCGGCAATCAACGCCTGCACGTTCAGGCCTTCAAGGCTGATGGGCAGTTCCGGCCCGGAGACTTCGCCGCCCACCAGGTTCACGTTGCCGTTGACCTGCGGCGCCAGCAGGCCACCGGAGATGCGGCCACTGCCGTTGAGCTTGCCGTTGAGTTTCTCCACCATCGGCACAAATGGCCGCGCCACTGCGAGATCAAGGCCGGTGAGGCTGAAATTGCCGCTGATCGGCTTGTTTTTTGGCAGCGGGTTGATCTGCGCCTGCACCAGCAACTCGCCGAGCTTGCCGCCACGGAAGTTCAGCTGGGTATCGATACGCTTGGGGTTGAGGGTGGTTTCCAGCTTCAGGGTGTCGTAGGGAAAGTCCAGCCACTGGTCCTTGTCCTTGACGCGCAAGGTACCGCCGCTGGCATCCACCGCGACCACGCCTTTGGGGCCGCTGTCGGGCAAGTCCAGTTGTATGTCGGCGTTGAGCTTGCCCTGCCAGGCGAAGTCCTTGGGCAAAAACGCCGCGAGGCTGTCGATGGGGAATTGCTTGAGGTGGTAGCGCAATTTCGGTTCGGGCATCAGGCGCTGGTCTTCACCGCACAGGCTGGCAGCCCCGGACACCCAGCAGTGGGCCGCAAAAGTCAGCTTGCCGTCGGCCATGCGCTCGATTTTTGCCGGCGCTTGCAGCTTCCAGTCCTGGCCTCCGGCCTGCACATCACCACTGGCCAGGCGCCCGCGCCAGTTGCCTTTGTCGAGGTTGCCGTCCAAGGCCAGGGCCAGCTCGACCAAGGGGCCGGCCAGGTCGAGTTGAACCTTCTGGTTCCTGATGTCGCCCTGGGCGCTGGCGGTGAGCGTGCCGACCTGGGTGTCGCCGCTTTGAATGCCGCTGCTCTTGAGGTCGATTTTCGCGCGCTGGGCACTGTCCAGGGTCGCGTCCAGGCTAAGGCTTTGCAGGCGATTATCGGCGAATGCCAGTTGCTGGCCCTTAAGGTCGAGTTTGCCTTGGGGCGCCTTGAGGCTGCCGGCCACGTCGAGCCGACCATTCACCTGACCACGCAACTGCGGCCACAGCTGGGCCAGACGTGCCAGCTTGATATCGATCTGCCCGGCCAGGCGTTGCTGCAGACTGCCGCTGCCGTTGATGCGGTTATCGCCCAGGCGGATATCCAGGTTGGCCAGGGTCCATTGCTCGCCCGCGCCTTCGGCCTTGGCCGCCAGCACCGCAGTTTGCCCGCGCAGGCGGCCCTTGAGGTCGAGATCGGCGTTGAGTTTGAGCTGTTCGTTTTTGAACTCACCTTGGCTGCGCAAGGGGCCGGCCAGCGTGCCCGGCAACTCCGCCACCCAGTACGCCGGGTTCAGCGCCGACAGGTCCAACGCGGTATTCCAGGCAATGCCATCGGCGAACTTCAGGTTCAGATGGCCTTCGGCCTTGCCTTGGCCAGCGGTCAGTTTCAGTTCCGGCAGGAAGACTTGCGTAAGGTCGCCACTGAACGGCGTGACCACATTGAATTTGCCGGCCGGGCCGTCGAGGTCGGCCTTGAGGTTGCCAAGGTAATTGCCGTCTTTGTAGGAGACCTCGCCGTTGAAGGTGCGCAACACCACCTGTGGCTCGTCGATCACCGGATAGAGGCGATGCCAGGGGAAGTCCAGCCAGTCGATCTTGGCCTCGGCGCTGAAGCCTTGTTGCCAGTCCAACTGGGCCGTGAGTTTGAGGCTTTGGTTGGCATCGCCATGCAGATCGAGGTTGTCGATCTGCGCACCCTTGGCGTCGACTTTGCCTTTGAGCAACAACGCCACAGGGCTTTTTTGCGCAGGGAGTACGGCTTTGCCCGACAGCAGGTAACCGCTGCTGAGGTCACCCTTGGCCAGTAGCACCAATTCATTGAGTTGCAGCGTGTCCGGCAAGTCGGCGTCGGGTTTGAAGGCGTCGGACGTTACCAGCACCTGTGCGGGCAGGTTTTGTGCCAGTGGCTGCAACTCGGCAAGCAGTTTCCCAGGCAGGTAACCGCTGCTTTCACCATTGAGCGTGAGGGTCTTGAGCAAGTCGCCCTCGACCTTGAGCGCCACCGTCCACGGCGCGCCGCCCGGCGCGTAAGGCAGGCTCAGGTTGCCGCTGGCGGTCAGCGGCCAGTCGCCGCTGGGTTGCAACTGGCCGTTCAGGTCCAGCACCAGGCCGTCCCGTTGCAGGTGCACCGCGTCAATCTGCAGGCCGGCGGCGGTCCAGTGCGCGGCCAGTTGCAGGCCCTTGAGTTGTTCGCTGCCGTTAAACAGCAGGCTGCCGACACGAACGTCGCCCAACTGAATGGAAACGGGCAACTTCAGATCCGGCAGTTGAATCGGCCCCTCGCTCTCTTCAGTGCTCGGCGCAAAGTCCAGGCTGACTTGCTCCACGTCCAAGCGATTGATGCACAGGGTAATGCGCAGCAGACACGCCGGTGACCAGTCAAGCGTCGGCGCATTGAGTTCGACGCGACTGCCGTCTTGCGCCCACAGCAGATGATCGGCGCTCCACTGGCCGCCCAAGCGGCCGTGGAAATTCTCCACGCTCAACCCCGGTACACGCTCCACGGCCCAGCGACTGCCCGCTTGGGTACCGAGTACTGCCCACAGTGCCAGTAACAACACGACGAGGACGGCCACCAGAGCCACCCCCGCTATTTTCAAACCACGCATCACAGCTCAGGCCCCATGGAAAAGTGCAATCGAACGCCGCCCGGATCTTCCAGGGCATGGGCCAGGTCCAGGCGGATCGGCCCGACCGGCGAGACCCAGCGAATGCCGACGCCGACGCCGGTCTTCAGGCTGGGCAAGTCCAGGGTGTTGAAGGAGTTGCCCTGGTCGATAAAGGTTGCGACCCGCCATTTTTCGGCGATGGAGTATTGATACTCGGCGCTCAGGGCCACCATATAGCGGCCACCGACACGGTCGCCCCGGTCGTTCTCCGGCGACAGCGTCTGGTACTCGTAACCGCGCACGCTCTGGTCGCCACCGGCGAAGAAGCGCAGTGAGGGTGGCACCGACTTATAGCCGTTGGTGGCACTGCCGCCGACCTGCGCCCGCGCCAGGAAGCGGTGGTTGTCCCACAGGGTGGTCAGGCCTTTGACCATGGCCGTGCCGTAAAGCAGGTTGGTGTCGGAGCCCAACCCTTCCTTGGCGACCTTGCTGTCGAATTGCAGGCGGTAGCCGTGGTGGGGGTCGATGCGGTTATCGCTGCGCAGGTAGGAATAACTGATCCCCGGCATCACCAGATTACTGAGGCCCGAGTCATTGCCCAGGCGATATTCTTCGCGCTGGTACTTGAGCGAGATCACCCGTGTCCAACCGCTGGGCAACTTGCTGTGCCACTCGGGGCCTAAGGTGAGCAATTTACTCAAGGTGTCGGTGTTGGCGATTTCTTCGTTCTGGTAGCCGCCGGCGAAGCGGAATTTATCGGTGAGCGGCGGGTCCAGCGGAATGTCGTACCACAGGCCGACGTTCTGCCGTGGCGCCGACAGCTCCGCTTCCCAGCCGTAGCTGTGGCCCTGGGGGTTGACCCAGTGGCGGGTCCAGTTGGCCTTGCCGCGCGGGCCGACGTCGGTGGAGAAACCCAGGCCCAGGCCCATGGTGCGGGGCTTGCGGGTCTCCAGGTTGACGGCCACCGGAATCACATCATTGGCCGATGCGGCTGGGGCGGCGTCCACGCGCACGCCCTCGAAAAACCCGCTGGCCTGCAGGTTCTGGTTGAGTTCGGCGATCAGTTCGGAATCGTAGGGGGCTCCGCTTTTAAACGGCACCATGCGTTGCAGCAGTTCGTCGTCAAACGGCGTATCGCCGGCAAAGCTGACCTTGCCCAAGGTGTAGCGCGGGCCGCTGTCATAGATGAGTTCGATATCGGCGACGCCGGCCTGCGGGTCTACCGAGAGTTTCTGGCGGGTGAAGCGCCCGCTGAAAAAGCCGTAGCGCGAGGACTGGTTCTGGATAAGACGCTTGGCGTCTTCGTAATGGCCGTGGTTGAGCACGGCACCGGATTTGAGGTCGTCGCTGGCGGGCACGCGAAAGACCTTGAGGTCCGCGGCAGGGCCGTCGACCCGAATGGTCACGTTGCGCAAATGCACCGGTTCGCCGGGGTCGATGGTGAGGATCAGCCTCGGGTTCTTGCCGCCCTTCACATCGCTTTCGATCCGGGGCTGATAGAAACCCAGCGCCTGGGCGGCTTTGCGCGCCTGCTCTTCGGCACCACGGCTGAACCGCAGCAAGGCCTCTTCATCACGATCGCCAACCCCGCCGATATAGCCTTCGATGTTGGCTTTCAACGCGTCGTTTGAAGGCTTGATCCGCACGTCCAATTCGCTTTGCGCAAATGCGCCGCAGCTTGTGAACAGCAGAACCAAGCCGCTGGTAAATCTTCCTGGAAACTTCATAGGCGCGGATGCTACACGAGCTGGGGAGAAACTTAGAACTCAGACGATTCTGAAAAATTCTGCGCTAAGCCGTTGCAGCCTGTAACACCTGCGGATTGGGGTGGAAAAAAACGTGCTCCAGAATAGGTCCTACGGCCACTTCGCCGATTTCCTCGTAACCCTGGCGCTTATAGAACTCCAGATAGCGCGAATTCCCCGTGTCCAACACCACACCGGACGAGTGCGGGTCTTCCGCGCACCAGTTGTGCACCGCTTCCAGCAGCTGTTCACCGTAGTGTTTGCCCTGGAATTGCGGGTGAATGCCCATCAGCGGCAACACATGCACCGACTCGTTGGGCAAGCACGCCATCACCGCATAGTGGTAGTCCAGGTAGCGCCGGGTACCGCGCACGCCGGTGCTCAGCCACATGCGCAATTGCCAGGCCCAGCTTTCGGTAATCCCCAGGCGCCGCTGCGGCGGCGCGATCAACGCGATGCCGATCAGGCGGTCATTGACGAACAGGCCAATCGCCGGAAGTTTCTGGAAGAAATGCTGCTTGACCAGTTCACGCACGGTGGCGCGTACCCGCTGTTCATAGCCGGCGCGTTCTGCTTCAAAGATGTAGGCAAACGTCGGCTCATGCCGATAGGCCTGGTACAGCAGGGAGCGGGCTTCGCGGGAATAGCCGCTGTTGAGCAGGCGAACTTCGCCAATGGCAGTGTCAGTCATACAGTCAATCTCCCTGGGCGCCACTCAATAGATGGCGTTCTTATGGGTACGAACCTACGCAGCACCAGTCGTTCCCAGACATTAGCAGTGCATCTGCCCTACCGCCACGCTGGCCCCCGTCCGACTTGTCCGCTAGCATCGCCCTTTTGCCAGACTGGACCGCCGACCATGAAAATCGTCTCCTTCAATATCAACGGGCTGCGCGCCCGCCCTCATCAGCTGGCGGCACTGATTGAAAAACACCAACCCGACGTAATCGGCCTGCAGGAAACCAAGGTCCACGACGACCAGTTCCCCCTGGCCGAAGTGCAGGCACTGGGCTATCACGTGTACTACCACGGGCAAAAAGGCCACTACGGCGTGGCACTGCTCTCGCGCAAAGAAGCGTTGAGCGTGCACAAGGGCTTTGCCAGTGATGAAGAAGACGCCCAGCGCCGCTTTATCTGGGGCACCTTCGCTGATGAAAACGGCCAGCCGATCACCATCATGAACGGCTATTTCCCACAGGGTGAAAGCCGCGACCACCCGACCAAGTTCCCGGCCAAGGAGCGCTTCTACGCAGATTTGCAGCACCTGCTGGAAAGCCAGTTCAGCAACGACCAGGCCCTGGTGGTGATGGGCGACGTAAATATTTCCCCGGAAGACTGCGACATCGGCATCGGTGCCGACAACGCCAAGCGCTGGCTGAAAACCGGCAAGTGCAGCTTTCTGCCTGAAGAGCGCGAGTGGATGGCGCGCCTGAAGAACTGGGGCCTGGTGGACAGCTTCCGCCACCTGAACCCCGAGGTGGCCGACCGTTTCAGCTGGTTCGACTACCGCAGCCGCGGGTTCGAGGATGAGCCCAAGCGTGGGCTGCGCATTGACGTGATCATGGCCTCCAATGGCTTGTTGGCGCGGGTCAAGGATGCGGGGGTGGATTACGACCTGCGGGGTTTGGAGAAACCGTCGGACCATGCGCCGATCTGGCTGGAATTGAGCTGATCCCGCTGACTGTACTCGGATCAAATGTGGGAGGGGGCTTGCCCCCCGATCGCGGTGTATCAGTAACAGATAAGCTGACTGTCACACCGCCCCTCACACAGATTTGATCATTTGAGTAACCGTCACATTATTGAAATCCAACTGACTTAATCTCGCGGCACTCCCTTTGGCTTGAGAAGGTGCCGGCATGATGCTGCGCGTGCTGTTCCTGTTGTGTAGCGCGTTTTCCCTCTCCGTCGTGGCTGCCCCCCTACCCGTTCCCGATCAAGGCCCGGCTTTGCGCATCCAGGGTTCCAACACCATTGGCGCGGCGTTGGGGCCGGCGTTGGTCAAGGGGTTGATGGAGCACCAAGGCCTGCAGGCGGTGCACGTTGAACCGGCCGAGGGCGCCAATGAACAGCGCGTGGTCGGCAAGACGCGCCAGGGCAAGACGGTGACCGTCGAGGTGGCGGCCCATGGTTCCAGCACCGGGTTTGCGGCGTTGAAAAAATCCACTGCCGACCTCGCCGCCTCGTCGCGCCCAATCAAGGACAGCGAACTGGTGGACCTCGAACCGCTCGGTGACCTGAAAAGCAGGGAGGCCGAACAGGTGATCGCCATCGACGGCCTGGCCATTATCCTCAACCCGCACAACCCCCTGAATACGTTGAATACCGAGCAACTGGCGCAGATTTTCAACGGTGAAGTCAGCACCTGGGAGGCATTGGGCGGCATCGGCGGCGCCATTCACCTGTACGCGCGGGATGACCAATCCGGCACCTATGACACCTTCAAGGAACTGGTGCTGCGCCTGCGCGGCAAGCCCCTGGCCGCGTCCGCCAAGCGTTTCGAGTCCAGCGAAGCGTTGTCCGATGCGGTGAGCCAGGATCCTCAGGGCATCGGCTTTATCGGCTTGCCTTACGTGCGCCAGGCCAAGGCGGTGGCGATTGTCGATGGCGACTCGCAACCGATGCTGCCATTGAACAGCCTGATTGCCACCGAGGATTACCCGCTGTCACGCCGGCTGTTCTTCTACCTGCCGCCGTCCTCCAGCAACCCGTGGGCCAAGGCGCTGGTGGACTTTGCCCAGAGCAGCAAAGGCCAGGCGATTGTGGCGGCCAATGGGTTTATTGCGCAGCAGGTGCAGGCGATCGCGGTGGAGCCACGCTCGTCAATGCCCGAGGACTATCAAGCCATCGCCCGTGACGCCCAGCGTTTAACCGTGAACTTTCGTTTCGAAGAAGGCAGCGCCAGCCTCGACAACAAGGCGCGCCAGGACTTGCAGCGGGTGGTGGCGTATCTGAACGGCCACGCCAAGCTGGATAAGCAGGTAACGCTGGTGGGCTTTGGTGATGCCAAGAATGACCCGCAACGCGCCGCGTTGCTGTCGAAATTGCGGGCGATGGCGGTGCGTCGGGAGTTGGTGAAGAGCGGCGTGGTGCTGCGCGATATTCGCGGCTTCGGCGCACAGATGCCGGTGGCGGCGAATACGGCGGATGAGGGGCGGATCAAGAATCGGCGGGTGGAGGTGTGGGTGTACTGAGGGCTGCTGGATCTTCAGTGCCTGAACCGGCCTCATCGGGGGCAAGCCCCCGATGCAGGCGACGCGGTGTTACTGCCCGCTGCGCATCATCTCTTTAGGCACATACTTGCCGATCTCGAACTTGCCGATGGCCGCGCGGTGCACTTCGTCCGGGCCGTCGGCCAGGCGCAGGGTGCGTTGCATGGCGTACATGTAGGCCAGCGGGAAGTCGTTGGAGACGCCGGCGCCGCCGTGGATCTGGATCGCGCGGTCGATGACCTTCAACGCCACGTTCGGCGCCACCACCTTGATCTGGGCGATTTCACTTTTCGCCACTTTATTGCCCACGGTGTCCATCATGTACGCCGCTTTCAACGTCAGCAGGCGCGCCATGTCGATTTCCATCCGTGAGTCGGCGATCTTGTCGATGTTGCCGCCCAGGCGCGCCAGGGGTTTGCCGAACGCGGTACGGCTGACCGAGCGTTTGCACATCAGTTCCAGTGCGCGCTCAGCCATACCGATGGAGCGCATGCAGTGGTGGATACGGCCAGGGCCAAGGCGGCCTTGGGCAATCTCGAAGCCTCGGCCTTCACCCAGCAGTACGTTTTCATACGGCACACGCACATTGTCGAACAGCACTTCGGCGTGACCATGGGGCGCATCGTCGTAGCCGAACACCGGCAGCGGGCGTACGATTTTTACCCCGGGGGCATCCACCGGCACCAGGATCATCGAGTGCTGTTGGTGGCGCGGTGCATCCGGGTTGCTCAGGCCCATAAAGATCAGGATCTTGCAGCGCGGGTCGCAGGCGCCGGAGGTCCACCACTTCTTGCCGTTGATCACCCACTCGTCGCCCTGACGCTCGGCGCGGGCGGCCATGTTGGTGGCGTCCGAGGACGCCACATCGGGCTCGGTCATGGCGAAGGCCGAACGGATCTCACCGCGCAGCAGCGGCTCGAGCCAGCGTTGTTTCTGCTCTTCGTTGGCGTAGCGCACCAGCACTTCCATGTTGCCGGTGTCAGGGGCGGAGCAGTTGAACGGCTCCGGGCCCAGCAGCGAGCGGCCCATGATCTCGGCCAGGGGTGCGTATTCAAGGTTGGTCAGGCCGGCGCCCAGTTCGGATTCGGGCAGGAACAGGTTCCACAGGCCTTCGGCTTTCGCCTTGGCTTTCAGCTCTTCCATGATGGCGGTGGGCTGCCAGCGGTCGCCTTCGCTGACCTGACGTTCGAACACCGGCTCGGCCGGGTAGACGTATGCGTCCATAAACGCAGTGACACGTTCACGCAGTTCCTGAACCTTGGGCGAATAGGCGAAATCCATGAGCAGCTCCCTTCTTTGAGAGGTTGTTTAGGTCATGCAATCGATGCTAGAACAGCGTTGATAATTTACCTAGCCTATTCTCGGCGTGTATTAACATTCATCACCGATATATGATCGACGTATGAGCACGTAACAAATCGCCACCTAATAATAAGAGCGCAACCCAATGAATCTGAGCAAGGTCGACCTCAACCTCTTTATCGTCTTCGACGCGATCTACACCGAAGCCAACCTGACCCGCGCCGGGCAGATTGTCGGCATCACCCAGCCGGCGGTGTCCAACGCCCTGGCGCGTCTTCGGGAAACCTTCAACGACCCGCTGTTCGTGCGCACCGCCCAGGGCATGGTGCCCACGCCGATGGCGCAGAACATCATCGGCCCGGTGCGCAATGCGCTGTCGTTGCTGCGGGTGTCGGTGCAGGAAAGCCGCATCTTCAACCCGCAGCAGGCGGCCAAGACCTACCGCATCAGCATGACCGACCTCACCGAGGCGGTGATTCTGCCGCTGCTGTTCCAACGCCTGCGCCGTCTGGCACCCACCGTGGTGATCGAGAGTTTCCTCTCCAAACGTCGCGAGACCACCAAGGAACTGGCGGCCGGGCGCCTGGATTTCGCTGTGGATGCGCCGCTCAACACTGACCCGCAGGTACGCCATGTGAAGCTGATGGAAGATCGCTATGTGTGTGCCATGCGCAAGGGCCATCCCATGGCGGGCAAGGATAAATTCAGCCTGGATGACTACCTGTCGCTGACCCATATCCATATTTCCAGCCGCCGCAACGGCCTGGGCCACGTCGACCTGGCCCTGGGCAAGATGGGCATCCAGCGCAAGATCGCGCTGCGCTCCCAGCATTACCTGATGGCCTCGCAGGTGTTGCAGCAGACCGATATGGTCATGACCGTGCCCGAACGCTTCGCCCGCCGTCATGAACTGCATTGGTTCAACCTGCCGGTCAATGACGTGCCACCGGTGGAAACCCACCTGTACTGGCACGAGAGCACCGACCAGGACCCGGCCAACCGCTGGATGCGCGAGCAGATGATCGAGTTGTGCCAGCAAGTCACCGCCCACGAAAAGAAATTGGATCAACAACAGGCCTGAGGTTGAAGAACGCCCCCTGTGGGAGGAGGCGTGCCCGCGATGGGCTGCGCAGCGGCCCTTGACGTTCACGTCAACCTGCCTTTAGCTTAGCGCCAAGACTTTCTTGAGCGCCCCCATGAGCACGACCTACAGTATCTCCGACCTCGCCCGCGAGCTCGACATCACCACCCGGGCCATTCGCTTCTATGAAGAACAAGGCCTGCTGGCCCCGGAACGCCGGGGCCAGGAGCGCATTTACTCGGCGCGGGACAAAGTCAGCCTCAAGCTGATCCTGCGCGGTAAGCGCATCGGCTTTTCCTTGGCCGAGTGCCGCGAGCTGATCGAACTCTACGACCCCACCAGCGGCAATCACATCCAACTCAACAGCATGCTGGCCAAGATCGCCGAGCGCCGTGAGCAGTTGGAGCAGCAACTGCTGGACATCGAACAAATGAAGCTGGAGTTGGACACCGCTGAAGAGCGTTGCACCCAAGCCCTGGCCCACACCATGAGCCAGGTTGGCCATTGATCAGAAGGTAGCTGCCATGTCCCTCCCCTCCCATGTGCGCCTGGTGGAAGTCGGCCCGCGCGACGGTTTGCAGAACGAAGCCCAGCCCATCAGCGTGGCTGACAAGGTCCAACTGGTGGATGCCCTCAGCGCGGCGGGCCTGAGCTATATCGAAGTCGGCAGTTTTGTCTCGCCCAAGTGGGTGCCGCAAATGGCCGGTTCTGCCGAAGTGTTCGCGCAGATCCAGCGCAAGCCCGGCGTGACCTATGGTGCGCTGGCGCCAAACCTGCGCGGTTTTGAGGACGCGCTGGCGGCGGGCGTGAAGGAAGTGGCGGTGTTCGCCGCGGCGTCCGAGGCGTTTTCCCAGCGCAATATCAACTGTTCCATCAGCGAAAGCCTGGAGCGCTTTGCGCCGATCATGGCCGCAGCCAGGCAGCATGGCATCAGCGTGCGCGGCTATGTGTCGTGTGTGTTGGGCTGCCCTTACGAAGGTGAGGTTGCGCCTGAACAAGTGGCAGCGGTTGCGCGGGAGTTGTATGCCATGGGCTGCTACGAAGTGTCCCTGGGCGACACCATCGGCACCGGCTCGGCGGGCAGCACGCGACGCCTGTTCGATGTGGTCGGTGCGCAGGTGCCACGGGACAAACTGGCGGGCCACTTCCATGACACCTATGGCCAGGCCATCGCCAATATCTACGCCAGCCTGTTGGAGGGCATCAGCGTATTCGACAGCTCTATCGCGGGCCTCGGCGGCTGCCCCTATGCCAAGGGCGCCAGCGGTAACGTCGCCACCGAAGATGTGCTGTACCTGCTCAATGGCCTCGGGATCGACACCGGTATCGACCTGGACGCGTTGATTCGCGCGGGCCTGCAAATCAGTAACGTCCTGGGCCGACCCACCGGTTCACGCGTGGCGAAGGTGCGTAACAGCGTTTGAGTAGCGTGGCCGTGACAATGTGTTACCGCACGGCTACACATCGAGTAACACGGGAACATATTTTGTCGTATTTGCCGTAGGCGACATCCCACAAAAAAATTAACCTATTGATTTTAAACGACTTTATAAAGTTGGCACGGCTTCTGCTATCTCTATGGCATAACAAGAATAAAAAGCGCCAAACCTAATAAAAATAAGACGAAACGACTCTGACATAACAAAAACAACACGGCAGAGACGCAGCTAACAGATTTTTTTGGAGAAGATGTGCTTCGCAGGGTCCGGCATGCCGAAACCCGCAACCGGTAAGAGAAAAATAAAACTACCTCAGGTAGCTACCCACTGGTTGGATCGATAACGAAGAAGCAGATCAGCGCTCAAAAAAATACGTTTGCTCTTGACCCCGGATGGGGGTCGCCAAAAACAGCGGTAAAGGGTAACGGTTGCCAAAAACAACAATAGACCGCCCCTCAATAATAAAAAAAGAGCACGCAACGACAAATTAAAGGGGACCTCCGGGTCCCCTTTGTGCTGTCTGCACCTTGGTATTTAAAGCGGTGTTCCTTGGGTGGCGGCGAAGTTGTTGAGCACCCTGCGGGTCAAAATTCGCAGTGATCGTTGTTCCAGCGCCTGCCGCGCCACTCCCAACTGCTTGAGTTCGCTCTCAAAAAACGCACTCTGCATCGCGCCGTTCACGAGTATTTCATCCCGGCGCCTGCCCAAGAGGCCGGCCAGCCGGTCAGTCACCTGGTCATGCATCGCCTGCCACTGGTCTTTTGTGGCCTGGTCTGCGGCGCCAACCTGCTCGCCTTGCAGATCCGAAAGCTCAAACAACGCGGTGCTTTTCTCGTCGATCAGATCAAGCTCCGGTGCCATCAATGCCTTGAGTTCCTCGGGGTATCGACTGCGAAGATGTGTTTCCCAGAACAGGCGCCCGGTCAAAAAAGTCTCTTCGGCAGCGGTATTGCGCTCGTCCCTCAGCACCTGCGCATAGGCTTCGTCGATCGCGGCCTGACTCACATTGGCCTGCTGGGGAAACAGCATCTCGCGGGACTTGACCGGCAACTCAAGCCGGTCTGCAAGCCGGGTACGGTATGCCAGGATGACTTCGACCTGTTCAGTAAACCCGGGCCCCCTGGCCTGGACATCCCGCTGAGCAATGGCGTCCACCAGGGTTAAACGAAACAGCTTCCTGCCCGTGGCGATCAGCGAGCCTTCAACGTGCTCCGTTCCCGCCATTTCCAGTGCCCTGGCCCCCATCAGCTCGCTTTCAAGGTTCATGAATTCGACCGAACTGCCGTCGCCACAGGTGACTCGATCATCGGCGGTGGTAAACAGCGCTTCGCGAATAGCCTGGCTTTCACTCGCGGCCTCAAGCATGTCCCACACTCGCTGCGTCAGTGCCGGGCGGGTCACTGCACTGGCGTACTCGGCACTGCGGGTGGTATCGGCCAATACGGTAAAAAAAGCCGCCGACCCAGGAATGCTCCGCAGTTCGTCCCAGATCCCACCACGCCGTGCCAGCTCTGCGGCCGATGGCTCGCCCAGCCAGAGATCACGCGCCTCATCCACGGTGACGTGCTCGCCCCATTGCATCAAGGGCTCGCCCATTTGAAGGCGCGCAAGGGTGGCCGCCGACAAGGGATTTTCGTGCACGTTGATGCGCTCCCGGTGCTGATAAGCGTATTCAGGCAACGTGGTGATCTGGTTTGCATGCAGGTCGATACGGGCGAGAGCAGGCAAACGTTCGACGCCGACGGGAAATCGGGTGGTGCCGGTGTTCGGCAGATACAACTGGTTCAACTCGCGTAAGCGGCTTACATCGGCCGACCATCCCAAACGTCGATTGTGTCCCAGATTCAAAATCTTCAACTGCTGCATGCTCTCCAGGCGCGTTCGGCTCTGCTCGGTCAGTTGGATGTCATTGCTCTTCAAGTTGAGTTTGGTCAGCCCTGCCCCGCCGTTTCGAAGCGCCGGCAGTTGGGTGAAATTGTTTTCGCTCAGGTTCAACCAGCGCAGGCCGCCAAATGCCTGCAGAAAAGGCAAAGAACGGTCGGAAAGCCCCATTCGACGTAACCTCAGATGGCCCACATGATCCATATTGGCGGTAATCGCAGGCAGCTCACCGACCGCTTCTTCGGATAGATCCAGCACATGGCCGATGGGTGCGCCATCCCCCGCGAATGCCTGTGCGCCACCTCGCTGCCAGACTTCTTTGATCGTCGCCGACACTCTGCGCCTGGCACTCGCATAGCCCGATTCCTCCTCCTGCCAGTTCATCAGCGCTTTATTCAGATCGAGAAACTCCGTTTCCAGTTGCGCCAGCCTCGCCAATAGCACAGCATCCGCCGCACCTTGAAGCCCTAGCAGGGTCTCGACTTCAGCCAGGGACTTCGAGGGGTAAAGCACCATCGCTTTCATGGTGCAAACAAACGGACGCTGTGCCGCGCCCCCCACCGGACTCAGCGGATAACCGATGCGTCCATCCGCCAGGCGCATCGGGGATTTGAAACCGGGCCTGATCGGTTGCAGGCCCAGCGCACGCCGGCTTGCCTGCTCACCCAGCGGCAAGTGCGCCAGTTGCGCTTTCAAGGCCTGGGTGGACGATTGCAACGCTGGCCAACGGGTGAACCGACCTCCGCTGGCAAGCCACAGCGCGCTGAAAAAGGCGTCCTTGTCATAGCGCCAATAGAGTCTTTGTTGCGGCACGCTGTATAACATCCACTCCTTCATGTCGCTGCGGATCAGACGAAGCTGCCTGGGGGCGGTCGTATCGCCGACCCGGTCCAGCACAGCCCCCTCATACGTATCGGCGCGCAGCTCAATACACACCCCTTCCAGTTGCCCCGGAATGGCGGCCAGCTTGTGCAGCGCCAGGTGTACGCCGTCCATTGTCAGCTGGTTGTCGAACAGCAGATCGGCATGCGCCCGCATGACACGCGCCTTTTGCGCGTAACGGCGTGCCTCTTCGGCCAGCCGCAACGGCAAGCGTGATGTGGGTTCAATGCGACGTGCCAACTCTTCGGGCCTGGCATGGGCGACTATTTCTTCGGCGGCCAATTTAGGCAGGCTGGGAAAGCTGCGCTGAAGCCACTGGACGTGGACATCACTGGAGATATCACCGGCCGACATTTCCAGATTGAACAGCTCATTCCGGGTGTTTTTAGCCGCTGTCAGCAATCGATCCCGGTACCTTGCGGCCCTGGCTGCCGGTGTACGCTGCGCGCACATCAGTTGCGCCATACGTTCCTCGGCGAATGTCGGTTTACCGTCAACCGAACGCTCACCGGGCGTAATGATGCCCAGCATCACCTGTTCCGCGTGTATCTCGTGCTCGACCTCCTCTTCATCCAGCAACTGGCGTATTTCACCTTCAGTCAGTTGATTAAGCATGGCGGGGAGCAGGACCCCACTGCCGAGCTGTTCAGGCTGCAACTTGACCACTTCACGCGGGCTTCTCACTTTGCCTGAAAGCCACGTCAGATTGCCCTCGGAATCAAAGGCTATCAGCACCCGCGATTTAGGCCACATACCATTGTCGATCAACAACTTGACTTGCATGAACCAGTTGACGCGACTGAACACGTTGGGGTCGGGGCTGCTCAGCCGATCGATAAAAGCCTGATGCTTGGCGTCGCACTCAAATCGCCGGAGCATGTCTCTGAAGAGTGGCGGCGGCGCCCGATGCTCGATAAACACCTGACGCAACTCGTCATCCGACACTCCGCTGAATAGCCTCGCCTGCTCAAGCTGGCTATCGCTCAGGTGATCGACCGTATGGCCAATGCGCCGGAGCAAGGTCTTGCGGTCCCACGTCAGGGGTTGTTCGAACTCATGGACCCAGGCGCCCATGCCGTTATGGTGAATGCGTGGCGCATAACGTGAATCGCCGTCGGGGTGCTGGAGCCTGGATTCACCCTCGGCGCCGGTGACGACCTTGTAGTGACCACCGTCAGTTGCCGGCAGATAGAGGCTTCCCTCATGGGCATACAGCCCCTGCGCGTTCGGCCGCAGCCCTTCGGGCAAGGCGATCCGGTGCAGGTATTGGCCCGGATTGACACTGTGCAAACGCGTGCGCCCACCGAACTCCACGTGCACCAGGCGCTTGATAAATGCCGTGTCTTTGGCTGCCATCAGCACTTTGGGCACCGCCAGCCCCGCCAGATCCAGACCCACCGCCGAAAAGTGCGCCCAGGCCGTGCGAGTGTCGCCTTCGGACCACGCTTCAACGCCTTCGCCTATCTCATAGACCATCTGCGCGGCCGCAACGACCAGCATGGCCTCCCCCAGGAAGGGCACCACGAAAGAAGCCAGATTGAGAATATCCAGTGCCGTGCTGCCCCACGACCAGAGCCAGGCGTTATACGCCCGATCGGTCACCGATTGGGTGGAGGCCACGGCGGCACTGGCGTTGTTCATGATCAGCCGGATACGCTGCGTCGCGCAGTCCATCCAGACATCACGCCATGAGGCGCCATACGTCCCCTGGTCGGTGATGCGACTTTTATTGGCGGCGGAAAAATCTTCATCCACGGCATGCGCCGCGCCGGGGTCGAGCAAGGCCTTGAGCCGGGTAAAAAAACCGTCCTGATGGGCGAGCGGCACAAACTGGCTGAAGAATTTGCGGTATTCAGCCCGGCACAGACGTGTCGTCAAATGGTCGGTAAAAGCCGCTATGTGGTGATAGCTCTTGAGTGGATGAAGCGGATCGCCAGGGATATACACCATGCAGGGCAGCGGCAGGAGTTGGGCATTCCTTGTGTTTTCCCGCCACTCAACCGGACCGATGACCAGGATGTTCTCGATATAAAGATTGCACAGCCGCAACGGCGAAAACTTGACCGTCTTTTCTGACCATTTACCGGTGGACTGATTAAGCAGCAGGCTGCAGATCAACTGGTGTTGCGCAGGCTGGATATCGCCCTTCATCACGGCGATTTCTGCCGCCAGTTCCAATTGGTTTCGATGGCTGATGATCAGGCTGCTATATAACTTGCCCGCCGGCTGATTCTGGGTTGCCGGCGCACTATGGCGGTTGATGGCGGCTCGCAGGTATTCGTAGTAGGAACGCCCCAGATCCAAGTCCCTGCACAGTTGGGGGAACGCGTGGGCCTTGATGTCGAGCTTGAGCGACTTGACATTGGCTGAGGTGTGCACCAGAGCGCTTGAATACCGGTGAAAATCGTACCCGGTGATCAAGTGACAGTCCGCGCACACCGGCTCATTCGCCTGGTCCGGAGCAAAGTTGTTCAGCGCCGCCTCCAACAGGCTGACACCTTTATAAGAATAAAACTGCGGGCCCAATTCGCTGACGCGCGTGGTCGAAACCTCAGTGAGCTGCGCGTCGCAGGTGGTCTGTTCCAGCTTGCGGGCATAGAACACCTTTCTGGTATCCAGCCGTTGCCCGAACTTTTTTTCGATCGCGTCCGCCAACAATGGCTCGGCATACTCTGCCGGCGGTTTCAGTACACCGAGCATCTGATCCAATTGGTTCAACGACGCCCTGCTGCGCTTGTGGACCTTCCCCAGGCGGTCCCTGTCAGCCTGCGGGGCCTTTTTGTACCAGTCGGGAATACGCAGGTCCAATGACGCCAGTTCAGTTTTGCGGCTGCCCTGCGCCTCGGTGTACCAGTCGGGAGTATTGTCCTTGATGACACTCAGGTGCGGACTTTGCAGGTCCGACACTCTGTCGGCGGGTGGGTCTGTGATGCTGTCTGTCATGCGTATAGCCTTCGAGTGGCGAAATAATGCGCCACTCTAGGCAACACCTCCGCGCGGGGCGCGGTAGGCATGCACCCCGTTTCAGCGGTTGATGCTCAGCTCCTCAAGGCTGATCTCACGCATGCGGAATTTCTGGATCTTGCCTGTCACCGTCATCGGAAATTCCTCCACGAATTTGAAGTACCGGGGCGTCTTGTAGTGTGCAATGCGGCCCTTGCACCAGGCCTGCAGTTCCAGTTCGCTGGCCACATGGCCGGGGTGGAACTTGATCCAGGCCACGATCTCCTCACCGTAGCGCTCATCCGGAATACCGATGACCTGCACATCGGCCACCGCCGGGTGGGTGAAGAAAAACTCTTCCACCTCGCGCGGGTAAACGTTCTCGCCGCCGCGAATGATCATGTCCTTGTTGCGCCCGGCGATGCAAACATAGCCGTGGGCATCCATGGTTGCCAGGTCGCCGGTGTGCATCCAGCCGGCGTCGTCGATAGCCTCGCGGGTGCCCTCGGGGTTGTTCCAGTAGCCGAGCATCACACTGTAGCCGCGAGTGCACAGTTCGCCGACCTGGCCACGGGGCAGCGTGTTACCGGCCTCATCGATAATCTTGCTTTCCAGTTGCGGCTGGGTGCGGCCAACGGTAGTCACGCGGCGTTCCAGGTCATCATCCGCGCCGGTCTGCAGGGACACGGGGCTGGTCTCGGTCATGCCGTAGGCAATCTGCACCTCACCCATGTGCAATTCGCCGATGACCCGGCGCATCACCTCGATGGGGCACGTGGCGCCGGCCATGATGCCGGTGCGCAGGGTAGACAGCTCGAACTCGCCCCGGCGTGGGTGATCGAGCAGGGCGATAAACATGGTGGGCACGCCGTACAGGCCAGTGGCGCGCTCTTCGGCCACGGCGGTGAGGGTCAGCAGCGGGTCGAAGCCGTCATTCGGATAGATCATGGTGGTGCCGTGGGTGATGCAGCCCAGATTGCCCATCACCATGCCGAAGCAGTGGTACAGCGGCACCGGGATCACCAGGCGGTCCTGCGCGGTCAGGCCCAGGCTTTCGCCAACCATGTAGCCGTTATTGAGGATGTTGTGGTGACTGAGGGTAGCCCCCTTGGGGAAACCGGTGGTGCCGGAGGTGTACTGGATATTGACGGCTTGATCGAAGTGCAGGCTGGCCTGGCGGCTGTGCAGTTGCGCGGGCGGGATGTCTGCACCGAGGGCCGCCAGTTGCGACCAGGGCAGAAAACCCGGGGGCGGGCTGGGGTCGAGGCTGATCATGCCGCGCAGCTCAGGCTTCAATGCCTGCAACATCGCGTGGTAGTCGGAGGTCTTGAACGAACCGGCGCACACCAGCCACTCGCAGCCGGACTGCTTGAGCACGTAGTCCAGTTCACTGCTGCGGTATGCCGGGTTGATATTGACCAGGATCACGCCAATCTTGGCGCTGGCAATTTGGCTGATGCACCACTCGGCGCAATTGGGCGCCCAGATGCCCAGGCGATCGCCGGGTTGCATACCCAGGGCCATGAATGCGCGGGCGTGCAGGTCAACCGTCTCAGCCAGTTGCCGCCAGGTGTAGCGACGCTGCTGATGACGCACCACAAGGGCTTCGCCGTCAGGGTATTGCGCCACGGTGTGATCGAAGGCTTGGCCAATGGTCATGGCCAGCAAGCTCTTGTCCTGGGAGCCACGGCTGTAGCTCGGATGCGGTTGATCCATAACGACCCCTGTTGTCTTTTTTGTAGGTTGACGTAAACGTAAACTACGATTGACAGCACCGTAACGCAAGCTTACGTTAACGTAAAGGTGAGCGCCCTTCCCTGGCGCGCCATCCACACAACAACAAGCTCACATTGAAGGTGCCTGTCCATGAGTTACCCGTCCCTGAACTTCGCCCTCGGTGAAACCATCGACATGCTGCGCGACCAGGTGCAGTCCTTCGTGGCCAAGGAAATCGCGCCCCGCGCGGCACAAATCGATATCGACAACCTGTTCCCCGCCGACCTGTGGCGCAAGTTCGGGGACATGGGCCTGCTGGGCATCACCGTGCCGGAGGAATACGGCGGCGCCGGCCTGGGATACCTGGCCCACGTGGTGAGCATGGAAGAAATCAGCCGTGGCTCGGCCTCGGTGGCGCTGTCCTACGGCGCCCACTCCAACCTGTGTGTGAACCAGATCAACCGCAACGGCAATCACGAGCAGAAGCTCAAATACCTGCCCAAACTGATCAGCGGCGAACACGTCGGCGCCCTCGCCATGAGCGAGCCGAACGCCGGTTCCGATGTGGTCTCGATGAAATTGCGCGCGGACAAACACGGCGATCACTACGTGCTTAACGGCAGCAAGACCTGGATCACCAACGGCCCCGACGCCAGCACCTATGTGATCTACGCCAAGACCGACCTGGAAAAGGGCCCCCACGGCATCACCGCGTTTATCGTCGAGCGCGACTGGAAAGGCTTCAGCCGCAGCAACAAGTTCGACAAGCTCGGCATGCGCGGCTCCAACACCTGCGAGCTGTTTTTCGATGACGTCGAAGTGCCGGAAGAAAACATCCTCGGCGTGCTCAACGGCGGCGTGAAAGTGCTGATGAGCGGCCTCGATTACGAGCGCGTGGTGCTGTCCGGCGGCCCCACCGGGATCATGCAGGCGTGTATGGACCTGATCGTGCCGTACATCCACGACCGCAAGCAGTTCGGCCAAAGCATCGGCGAATTCCAGCTGATCCAGGGCAAGGTCGCCGACATGTACACCCAACTCAACGCCAGCCGCGCCTACCTCTACGCGGTAGCCCAGGCCTGCGAGCGCGGCGAAACCACGCGCAAGGACGCGGCCGGGGTGATCCTCTACAGCGCCGAACGCGCCACGCAAATGGCCCTCGACGCGATCCAGATTCTCGGCGGCAATGGCTATATCAATGAGTTCCCCGCCGGACGCCTGCTGCGGGACGCCAAGCTGTATGAAATCGGCGCCGGTACCAGTGAGATTCGGCGGATGCTGATCGGTCGCGAACTCTTCAACGAAACCCGCTGAAGGAGCGCCCCATGGCCACCTTGCACACCCAGCTCAACCCACGTTCTGCGGAGTTCGCCAGCAACAGCGCGGCGATGCGCCAGCAGGTCGACGCCCTGCACACCCTGCTCGCCCATGTGCAGCAAGGCGGCGGCGCCAAGGCCCAGGAGCGCCACACCTCGCGCGGCAAACTGCTGCCACGCGAGCGCATCAATCGCCTGCTGGACCCGGGCTCGCCGTTTCTTGAACTCAGCCAACTGGCCGCCCATCAGGTGTACGGCGAAGACGTGCCGGCCGCCGGGGTAATTGCCGGGATTGGCCGCGTGGAAGGCGTCGAATGCATGATCGTCGCCAACGACGCCACGGTCAAAGGCGGCTCCTACTACCCGCTCACGGTAAAAAAACACCTGCGCGCCCAGACCATCGCCGAGCAGAACCGCCTGCCGTGCATCTACCTGGTGGACTCCGGCGGCGCCAACCTGCCGCGCCAGGATGAAGTGTTTCCCGACCGCGAACACTTCGGGCGGATCTTCTTCAACCAGGCCAACATGAGTGCCCAGGGCATCCCGCAGATCGCCGTGGTAATGGGCTCGTGCACCGCCGGTGGCGCCTACGTGCCGGCCATGGCCGATGAAGCGATCATGGTGCGCAACCAAGCCACGATCTTCCTGGCCGGCCCGCCGCTGGTAAAGGCGGCTACCGGTGAAGTGGTGAGCGCCGAAGACCTCGGCGGTGCCGATGTGCACTGCAAGATCTCCGGCGTGGCCGACCACTATGCCGACAGTGACGAACACGCCCTGGCCCTGGCCCGGCGCAGCGTGGCCAACCTCAATTGGCGCAAGCAGGGCCAATTGCTGCAACGCACGCCCGTGGCGCCGCTGTACAGCAGCGAAGAGCTCTACGGCGTGATCCCGGCCGATGCCAAGCAGCCGTTCGATGTGCGCGAAGTGATCGCACGGCTGGTGGATGGCTCGGTGTTCGATGAGTTCAAGGCGCTGTTCGGCACCACCCTGGTGTGCGGCTTCGCACATTTGCACGGTTACCCGATTGCGATTCTGGCGAACAACGGGATTCTGTTCGCCGAGGCCGCGCAGAAAGGCGCGCACTTTATCGAACTGGCCTGCCAACGCGGGATCCCCCTGCTGTTCCTGCAGAACATCACCGGGTTTATGGTCGGCCAGAAATACGAAGCCGGGGGCATTGCCAAGCACGGCGCCAAGCTGGTGACGGCGGTGGCGTGCGCCAAGGTGCCGAAATTCACGGTGATCATCGGCGGCAGCTTTGGCGCCGGCAACTACGGCATGTGTGGGCGCGCCTATGACCCGCGCTTTTTGTGGATGTGGCCCAACGCACGCATCGGCGTGATGGGTGCCGAACAGGCTGCGGGCGTGCTGGTGCAGGTCAAGCGTGAGCAGGCCGAACGTGCAGGCGTCGGGTTCAGCGCTGAAGAGGAAGCCGCGATCAAGCAGCCGATCCTCGACCAATACGAAACCCAGGGTCACCCTTATTACTCCAGCGCACGTCTTTGGGACGACGGCGTCATCGACCCGTTGCAAACCCGCGAGGTGCTGGCCCTGGCCTTGTCCGCCGCGCTGAATGCCCCCATCGAGCCGAGCCGCTTCGGCGTGTTCCGCATGTAAATGGAGCTGTCCCCCATGAGCGATTTCAACACCCTCGAACTGATCACCGACAGCCGTGGCTTTGCCACGCTGTGGCTCAGTCGTGAAGCCAAGAACAACGCGTTCAACGCCGAGATGATCCGCGAACTGATCATCGCCCTCGACCATGTGCAAGGTGATGCGTCCCTGCGTTTCCTGGTGCTGCGCGGGCGCGGCAAACACTTCAGCGCCGGTGCCGACCTGGCCTGGATGCAGCAGTCGGCCGAGCTGGATTACCACACCAACCTGGACGACGCCCGCGAACTGGCGGAGCTGATGTACAACCTGGCCAAGCTGAAAATCCCCACCCTCGCGGTGGTGCAAGGCGCGGCCTACGGTGGCGCGCTGGGCCTGATCAGTTGCTGCGACATGGCCATCGGCGCCGATGACGCGCAGTTCTGCCTGTCTGAAGTGCGCATTGGCCTGGCGCCAGCGGTGATCAGCCCGTTCGTGGTACAGGCCATCGGCGAACGTGCGGCGCGGCGCTATGCCCTGACCGCCGAGCGTTTTGGCGGCCAGCGTGCGCGGGATATCGGGCTGCTGGCGGAAAGTTACCCCGCCGTCGAGCTGGATACCCAAGTGGAACAGTGGATCACCAACCTGTTGCAAAACAGCCCGGCGGCGATGCGCGCCAGCAAGGACCTGCTGCGTGAAGTCGGCAACGGCGCCCTCACCCCGGCCCTGCGCCGCTATTGCGAGAATGCCATCGCACGGATTCGCGTCAGTGCCGAAGGCCAGGAAGGGTTAAGAGCCTTCCTGCAGAAGCGCTCGCCCGGGTGGCAGGCGCAGGAGCCACGCTCATGAGCACCTTGAACACCGTATTGGTGGCGAACCGGGGCGAGATTGCCTGCCGGGTGATGCGCACCGCCAAGGCCATGGGCCTGACCACCGTGGCCGTGCACAGCGCCATCGACCGCGATGCCCGGCACAGCCGCGAGGCGGATATTCGCGTCGATCTGGGCGGCAGCAAGGCCACCGAGAGCTACCTGCAAATCGACAAACTGATCGCCGCCGCCCAGGCCAGCGGTGCCCAGGCCATCCACCCAGGCTACGGCTTCCTGTCGGAAAACGCCGGGTTTGCCCGGGCGATCGAAGCGGCGGGCCTGATCTTTCTCGGCCCGCCCGCCTCGGCCATCGACGCCATGGGCAGCAAATCCGCCGCCAAGGCCCTGATGGAAACCGCCGGTGTGCCGCTGGTGCCGGGTTATCACGGCACCGACCAGGACCTGGACACCTTCCGCGATGCCTGCGAGCGCATCGGCTATCCGGTACTGCTCAAGGCCACGGCCGGTGGCGGCGGCAAGGGCATGAAGGTGGTGGAGGATGTCAGCCAACTTGCCGAAGCCCTGGCCTCGGCCCAGCGTGAGGCACTGTCGTCCTTCGGCAACGGGCAGATGCTGGTGGAGAAATACCTGCTCAAGCCACGCCACGTAGAGATCCAGGTGTTTGCCGATCAGCATGGGCATTGCCTGTACCTCAATGAGCGCGACTGCTCGATCCAGCGTCGGCACCAAAAGGTCGTCGAAGAGGCGCCGGCACCCGGGCTGAGTGTTGAACAGCGTAAGGCCATGGGCGAAGCCGCCGTGCGTGCGGCCCAGGCCATTGGTTATGTCGGCGCGGGCACGGTGGAGTTCTTGCTGGACGCACGCGGCGAGTTTTTCTTCATGGAGATGAACACGCGGCTGCAGGTGGAACACCCGGTCACCGAAGCGATTACCGGCCTCGACCTGGTGGCCTGGCAGATTCGCGTCGCCCAGGGCGAAGCGCTGCCGATCACCCAGGAGCAGGTGCCGCTGATCGGCCATGCGATTGAAGTGCGTTTGTACGCCGAAGACCCGACCAACGACTTCCTGCCCGCCACCGGACACCTGGCGCTGTACCGCGAATCCGCCCCCGGCCCGGGCCGCCGCGTAGACAGCGGTGTCGAGCAAGGAGACAGCGTGTCGCCGTTCTACGACCCGATGCTCGGCAAGTTGATTGCCTGGGGCGAAGACCGTGAACAGGCGCGCCTGCGGTTGCTGAGCATGCTCGATGAGTTTGCCGTGGGCGGGCTAAAGACCAACCTGGGGTTCCTGCGGCGCATCATCGGCCATCCTGCATTTGCAGCCGCTGAGCTGGATACCGGGTTTATTCCGCGCTATCAGGACGATCTGCTGCCAGTGCCCGGCGCGTTGAGCGATGAATTCTGGCAGGCCGCAGGTTCAGCCTTCATGCAGAGCTTGCCTGCGGGTGACGGGCCGTGGGCGGACACCCGTGGATTTCGTGCAGGACTGCCCGCCGAGGTCTCGCTGCACTTGAGCTGCAATGGCCAGGACCGCCTGGTGACGCTGGCCGCAGACACCGCGATATTGCAGGGCGAACAGCTGTGGATCGAGCACCAAGGCGTACGTCGCTCACATCTGGCAGTGCGCAACGAGCACACGGTTTTCCTGCGCTGGGACGGCGAGATGCAGGGCGTGAGCCTGTTCGATCCGATTGCGGCCGTCGAGGCCAACCAGTCTCACCAGGGCGGCCTCACGGCACCGATGAACGGCAGCATCGTACGAGTGCTGGTGGACATCGGCCAAACGGTCGAAGCCGGCACGCAACTGGTGGTGCTCGAAGCGATGAAGATGGAGCACAGCATCCGCGCGCCCCAGGCCGGGGTAGTCAAGGCGCTGTTCTGCCAGGAAGGCGAAATGGTTGCCGAAGGTAGCGCGTTGGTGGAACTCGAAACGGCGGACTAGAACTTCGCCGTGGCCTGCACGACGACGCCGAGGATGCGGCAATCAGCGGTGAACAGCAGTTTCGGGTAGGTGGGGTTGAGCGGCACCAGATAGAGCTGGCCGCTCTCTTCTATCAACTGGCGGAAGGTCGCCTGGGGGCTGTCGGCCCGCTGGGCGACTACCAGTTTGCCCGGTTCGGCAGCGATGGCCGGATCCACCAGGATCATCATCCCCGCGGCGATGCTCGGGCCGCTGAGCGCGGTCATGGCGTCACCTGTCACCGGCAGCCAGAAGGCGTCGCCCTGGGCGTGGTAATCCGTCAGTTCGAAGCGCGCGGTGCCATAGGATGGGCGCTCTTCGCGGATTTCGCAGAGGCCTTTCCACTCGCTGACCGGGTAGCGAAAATACGACGTGTACTGTCTTGCCGGGCCATCCGCCTCGGCGCCCTTCTCACGCAGCTCCTGCACCACTTCCAGGTCGCCCAGTCCCAACTCGGCCAGCACCCGGTTCATATCCACCAGGCTCGGCACGCGACGCTTGTTGAGCCAATGGCCAATACCGCCCTGGGACATGCCCAAGCGTTCAGCCAACTCACCCTGGGTGACCTTGCGGTCTTTCATGTTGGCCTTCACCAACGCTATCCATTTATCCATGGGCGCTGACAATACGTCAGGCATTTTCCAGGGCAATAAACAGTTTGTAGTAATCCATAAAACGACATAAATACGATACGTACTATCATCGGGCATAAGGTTTTCGACACCCACCCAGAGTACCGCCCCTTATGACGACGAGCCCATATCCCCTGTCTGAAACACCCGAAAACGATGACGTTCAAGGCCTGCGCAGCAGCGGTGCTGCCCAGCGTGCCTTGGACTTTTACTTGAAAGAAAATATGTCAGCACCCGTCCAGGATGACAGCTTCTTCGCCATCAAGCCCGGCATCAGCCAGGAGGAGGCCCTGGTGCACGCCTCGGACCTGTTGCGCAGTGCCGCCGCCACGGCCTACGAATCAGCCAGCAGCCATCAGGGCAATCAGCGCGACCTGGCGTTTTCGGTGGTGTATTTGATTGATATGGCGAAGGCGATGGTGGAACGGTCGTTGCAGGCACCGGAGGTTCGGGCGAACGGATGACAGGCGCAAAAGAAAAATATTTCTATCCCGCGGATAAAAACATTTGACTTGCAAATGATAATGATTATTATTTGGCTCAGCTGATCGCGAGATCAGTCGATAGACCAAGGGACCTTAGGTCGGACTCTTGGAATATCTCCTCATCAGGCTAATCACGGTTTTTGACCCGGCTCTTTGGCCGGGTCTTTTTTTTGCCAGTTTCCCTGGCATGGCTTCAGGCTAATGAAGACTGTGTGTTGCTTGATGGCGCGCATGGTAGCAAAAGACCATCGCCTAAAGAAAGCCAGTAGAGCGCTCTAGCGCACTTCTCTGCGAAATAGCGCTTGAGAATCAATCTCATAGATTCTAAGCTGCGGCGGCGTCATGGACGACGCCCCCCTCCCCCGCAACAATTTTGCATCCAGGCTTTACCAGACTCCTGTGTAATATAGCCGCCACAACACTCATATTCAGGCAACCAGACTATGACCGTGGCCTTGACCTCCATCAAGATCAGTACCGACTTCGACAGTGGCAATATCCAAGTGCTCGACGCCAGCGATGCCTATCAGTTGTTGCTGGCCATCCAACCCGACACCCGCAGCCACCATTACCAATGGTTCCACTTCAAGGCCGAAGGCATGCACGTGGGCCACACCCACAACTTTCGCCTAAGCAACGCCGGTGGCTCTTCGTATAAGCACGCCTGGAGCGGGTACAACGCGGTCGCGTCCTATGATCACGTCAACTGGTTCCGAGTCCCGACGCGCTTCGATGGCGAGATCCTGCACATCAGCCTCGAAACCAGCGAGAAACACGCTTGGATAGCCTACTTCGAACCCTACAGCCGCGAACGCCATGACTGGCTGATCGAGCAGGCGCTGAAGTACGCCAGCACCAAACTGCTGGCCACGGGTAAAAGTGTCGAAGGCCGCGATATCCAACTGCTGCGACGTGGCAAAGGCGGCGAAGGCCGGCGCAAGGTCTGGATCATCGCCCAGCAGCACCCCGGCGAGCATATGGCCGAATGGTTTATGGAGGGCATCATCGAGCGTCTGCAACAGGATGGCGATGCCGAGATGAAACAACTGCTGGCGGTTGCCGACCTGTACCTGGTGCCGAACATGAACCCCGACGGCGCCTTCCACGGTCACCTGCGCACCAACGCCATGGGCCAGGACCTCAATCGCGCCTGGCAAAGCGCCAGCCTGGAGATCAGCCCGGAAGTGCTGTTCGTGCAACAGCAAATGGAACAGTACGGTGTCGACCTGTTCCTCGATATCCACGGCGACGAAGAAATCCCCTACGTGTTCACCGCCGCGTGCGAAGGCAACCCCGGCTACACCCCGCGTATTGAAGCGCTGGAAAAACGCTTCCGCAGCCATTTGAGCGCGCTGACCCGTGACTTCCAAACCACCCACGGCTACACCCGTGACTTGCCGGGTGAAGCCAACATGACCCTGGCCTGCAATGCCGTCGGGGAAAAATACGACTGCCTGTCCCTGACGCTCGAAATGCCGTTCAAGGACAACGACGACGCCCCCAACCCGAAAACCGGTTGGTCAGGCGAACGTTCCAAACAACTGGCCAAGGACGTCTTGAGCACCGTCGCCGATATCGTTACGGTCCTGCGCTGACGTCCTCACGCCCCGGCATCAGTCCTTGGTGCCGGTCATGCTCTGCAACACGCCGTCGCGCCGAATCAACCCGTGGAACAGCGCCGCCGCCAGGTGCAACAGCACCGTCAGGAACAGCAGGTAGGCCAGATACCCATGGGCCTTGCGCAACAGCGCAAACAACGGTGCATCCGCCGCCACCAGCGCCGGCAACTGCACCGAACTGCTGAGCATTACCGGGTCGCCCGCCGCCGAGATCATTGCCCAGCCCAGCAACGGTAACACCAGCATCAACCCATACAAGACCAGATGGGACGCCTTGGCCGCCAGCACTTGCCACAACGGCAAGTCAGCCGGCAACGGCGGCTGGCGGGTGGAAAAGCGCACCGCCAGGCGCACGATCACCAGCACCAGGATCGCGATCCCCAGCGGCTTGTGCAGGTGGATCAACCATTCATGGCGCTCCGACACCGATGCCGCCAGGCCTGCGCCGATAAACAACATGGCGATGACCATCAGCGCCATCAACCAATGCAGCAGGCGCGCCAGGGGCGCGAAAAACCGGGGTTGGGCATTCATGGCTTCGACTCCGCTGGGGCTGTGTGCAAGGGACTGACTTCACCGGCACGGCGCAGGTACGAACTGGCATAGGCCGCCGAACGTGCCGCCAGCAAGGGGTCATTGGAGGCTTCGATGCCGCTGGGCAAAATCAACGGATCAAAATTGATGTCGCGACAATCACCGTCGGCCTGGGGCTGGCTGCTTTGCAGCACCAGCGTGCCGGCGTTCAACACCTTGTGCTCACCGGTCCAGGGTTTGCTCGCGTCCTCCAACGGGTCGCCGGGGTTGGCCAGGGTCATGTTCAACTGCCAACGCAAAGGCCCGGAAGCCAGGCGTTGCACCAGGTCTTTCTCAAGAAAATCGCCCCCGGCCGGTGCGGTCTCCCCCGCTGCATCCTGACTCTGGGGCACTACGCCCCAGCGCACGGCCTGGCGCTTGCCATCGGCACTCACCAAGTAAAACGCGTTGATACCGTTATAGGTTTCGGTCGCGTAACTGGCCGATGGCTTGGCGGTCTTGACCCACGCCAGGAATGGCGCCGCCTCAGGGTGAGCAGCAAAAAACGCCGGCATATTCGCCGGGTTCGGCTTGCCGGTAGCCGGGTCCGGCGCACCGGCCTTGAGCATCTGGTAGAACGCCTCGGGCGTGCCCACCGGGAACACCGGCATGCTGTTCATACCGGTGCGCCACTGCTGGCCGTTGGCCTGGCTGAACTGCACGGCAAAGCTGCGGATCGGCACACTGCTGTCCGGCGCATACGGGTTGCCGCTGGGCAAGGCGAACCGGCCGATCAACGGGGTCCTGGCTTCGCTGAACAGCTGGGCGCTGGAGTAGACACGGGCCTCGGGGCTGCTTTCGAAGTACCCGGCCACGCACACGCCCTTGGCATGGTTACGCCGGAATCCAGGGTGTACGCCGTTGTTGGTTTCCAAGGCATTGACCAGGGTCTTCGGACGCAACCGCTGTGGGTCGAGGGTGCCGTTGACGTAGGCAAACGCCCCGGCAATAACCGCAACCACGGCACCAATCCCCGCCAATCGCGCGATCAGGCTCGCGGTGCTTAACGGGGGACGTGGCGGTGATGAGTGATCTACCATGAACAGACTCCAGGGCCGAAAGGCCTTAGGGGATAAACATAAGGTCGGAGCATTAAGACGAACGCCGACCTGCTCTATTCCCGAGCCCTGGATTTATTTTCCAGGGCCTGGAATAACCGCCAACGCCGGACGTCTCTCTAGTCCCAGCGTAGTGACTCATCCGATGCCCATGCATGAACTCGACGAACCGTTACGTGAACTCATCCCCAGGCTGCGGCGTTTCGCTGTGTCCCTGACGCGTAACCCCAGCAGTGCCGATGACCTGGTGCAGGCGACCCTGGAACGGGCGATCACCCGTTGGGCCGACAAACGCATCGAAGGCGATCTGCGCGCGTGGCTGTTCTCGATCCTCTACCGGCAGTTCCTCGATGCCCACCGCCGCAGCCGGCGCTACGCACGCCTGCTGGAGTTTTTCAGCGGCCGCGACGATGCACAGCCGTCGGTGGAGCGCACCGTGATCGCCCAGGCGACCCTGCAAGCCTTCGATCAACTCAATACCGAACAACGCGCCCTGCTGTTGTGGGTGTCGGTGGAAGGCTTGAGCTACAAGGAAGTTGCCGAAATACTCGACGTGCCAATCGGCACGGTGATGTCGCGCCTGTCCCGTGCGCGCCAAGCGTTGCGTCAACTCAGTGATGGCGACATTGCCAGCCCTTCCCTGCGGATACTCAAATGATCAGCCTGCCTCCCAGCGAACGCGATTTGCATGCCTACGTCGATCACCAACTCCTGGACAGTGATCGCCGTGTGCTCGAAACCTATCTGGCCGCCCACCCCGAGCTCGCGGCCCAAGTGCAGGCGTGGCAGCAGGACGCGCAATTGCTGCGTGCGTCATTGAGCGGCGCCCTGCAACAGCCGCCCAACCCGGCGCTGGACCCGGCGCTGATTCGCCAGCGCCTCAAGCAGCAATCGCGGCGCCACTTTGCCAGCGCCGCTGTGCTGCTGATTGCCGTCAGCCTCGGCGGCCTCGGCGGCTGGCATGCCCGTGAAGCCACACAACCCGCCCTGTTACCGATGGCCGATGCGATGCAAGCGTTCCGCCTGTTTGCCCAGGAGGGCATCATGCCCGCCGACTACAAGGGTCAGGACAGCGGCACCATGCAGGCGTGGCTCGACCGCTACTTCAATCAAGCCCATCGCCTGCCGGACTTGAGCCAAGCGGGCTTCACACCCGTCAGCGGGCGACTGCTCACCACCGAGCAAGGCGCCGCCGCGATGGTGCTCTACCAGGACGCGCAAGGTCGGCGCATCAGCTTCTATATCCGCCCACCTGGCCCGAACAACGGTTTCCTGCCGCGTGGCGAGCGCACGGCGGATGGGCTGCAAGCGCAATACTGGTCCGGCGACGGCTACAACTATGCGGTGGTCAGCCCCACCGATCAGGCGCCGCCTCTGCAGCCGTTCTAGAACCCCACGTCCAGCACCACATTATCGATATAGGTGCCGGCGGGTGGCGTGGCCTGATCGGTGTAGACCTTGGCGTTGTAATTGAACACCTGGCTGCCGATACCCAGCCCGTTACCAGGGTTCACCTCGGCCGTGGAACTGGCCCGGCGCGCCGCACCGACGCTGCCCCAGCGTGTGGTACCGGCGCTTTTGAAAATGTCGTAGGCCAGGTAGTTACCGCCCGAGACCATGCGCCGCCGCCCGCCCACACTGAGCGGATTCTGGCCATCGCTCAGGCCCACGGTGTAGGCACTGCCCTTGGTGCAGGCGATATTGATAGTTTGCCCGGTCACGGCGGTAAAGCCGCTGATCACCGGGGCGCTGCCAAAGCTGATATTGGGGGCGGTGATCTGGCAGTCGTTGGTCACGGTCATGCTGACCGTCAGGGACGCCGTGCCACTGCCGGTGTCGCGTCCCAGGCAGATGCCACCAATGCCGATCCCCGAGCAATAGTTCCAGTTCCAGGCGACGTTCAACGTCTCGGTATACAGCCCCGCCGCCACATTGCTGCCGGTGATACTGCTCATATACAGCGGCAAGGATTTCGCCCCTGGGCCAGCAATCAGCCCCAGCACTTGGGCAATTCCCCCGGCGCCGCCAAAATCGAATTGCGTCCCTCGGGTTATCGGATAACTGCTGCTGTTGTTGCCGTAGAGGGTGTAGCCGATGACATCCCCCGTAGGCCCGACCATGCCGCTCTGTGTCGAGGTGATCGTGGCGTAAAAATGATCCGTCGACGCCAATAGCGAAATCAGCGCCGAGGTGCAGTTCAACCCGGCATTGAGCGTGGAACTGGTTTGTGCAGCCGTACGCACCGTCATCGAACTGATCGAGCCGAAACTGGCCGGGGCGGTCGTGACCACCGAGCACGCCGCCATGGCCTGGCCCGACAACAGCAGTCCAGCCAGCAGCCAGCCCTTGCCCCTCATTGGCACACCAACGGCCCAATCAACGGCACGCCCTGTTGCTGCTCGTCGATATCGAATGTCGCCTGGCAGGTACGCCCTTGCCCCAGCGTTACCTGCAAAGTGTTATGGGCCGACAGGTTCTCCAGGTACACCAAGCCATCCCAGCCCACCACCGCCTGCTGGCCGCTTTGCTCATGCGCCACCAGGCTGCCCAGTGGCAGTTCCTGGTGCTGGCTGTCGACCAGCGTGACACTTGCCGCCAGTACCCGGCGCAGCGGGAACTCCAACAGATAGCCCGCACCACGACGCACCGATACCCGTTGCTCGACATTGGGACTCTGCACATTGAGCGGCAGGTTCAGCGGATCAATTTCATACTTGCCGCGGTAGTACGCACTGCTCCATGGCACCAGCAAATGACCGTTGCGATCGGTCTCGCCTACCAACTGGTTTTCGTAGCGCACCGGAATCCCGGCAAAACCCTGGGTGCTGACCACCACGAAGGCATCGTTGATGCGGTTGGCGGCAAAGGTGTCACCGCCCATCCACACCACAGACCCACTGGCATCCGCCCAGCGCGTCTCGGCGTCGCGGCTGCCGTACACACCGGCCTGCAACTGCACCGACTGCAGGCGCCAGGTCAGGTCAGCCTGCCGATAGGTGGGCGCATCACCTTGGGCATACCCCAAGTTGTAGCCGAACCCACCCTGGCTGGGCACTGCGCTGCTGTAGTTGAGCCGCTGGCGACTGGCGCCGTCCTTGCCGCGCTCGGTGCTCAGCGCCAGGCTGCCGTTGAGGTCGAACGGAATCACCAGCTGTGCCTGCATGGCCCAATTGCGGTCACCGATCTCGCGGTTGGCCGACAGGTAGAAACTGGTGTTGCGCCACAGCGGCTTGCTCCAACTCAGGTTGAGCAGCCGCGTACGCGAGTCATCCGCAGCCTGCACGTCGAAATAGCCCAGGCCCAGGCTGCCGAAACGTTCCAGGTTGAGGCTCAGGGTTACCTGTTCGCTGCGCTTGCTGAGGCTGGCGTAGGGCGTGTCGACCAGGGTCAGGTCGGCGTAGTGTTCGCGCCGTTCGACCCGCTGGTAGGACAGGCTGTAGCGCGTGCTGTTGTACTGATAGCCGAGGCTCAGTTGCTGGCCACCGCGGCCTTCGAACTGGCTCTGGCTGACGGCGGTGTTAAGCACGCCGAAATTGCCCAGGCGCAGGTTGCCGCCCAGGCCGCCGAGGGTCAGGCTGCTGGCGGCTTCGGCGTGGCTCTCCAGGGTCAGGTTATCGGAATAGCCATAACGCAACGTGGCGCTGGTCACCCCTGGCCCGTAGGCGAAATCCCGCAAGGTGTAATCGCGGCGCAACGTCCCGGCCGCCAGCGAGAAATCCGTCAGGCCTTTTTGCAGCAACGTGCTGGTGACGTAGAACGGCACCGTGGTCGATACCTGGCGGCCCAGCGCATCGGTGGTGACCACCACCGCTTCGCCGGCGCCGTTGATAAACGGGATATTGGTCAGGGTGTAGGGCCCCGGTTGCAGCAGCGCGCTTTCGGACTTGTAGCCGTTGATAAACAAATCCACCGACGACGGCACCGCCGCCTCGCCGGCAAATTGCGGCAAGGGGTAAGTCACCAGGTCCGGACGCACCGCAAAATCCCGCGACAGCTGCACCCCGCCCAGGCGCACCGAACTGCTCCAGGGCAACGCGCTGCTGATCACGTCGCCGGCCTCATAGGTCAGCAGCCGCTCATCATCAGAGAAACGCCAGGTGGTGTCGTAGCGCCGATAGCCGTGGTTGAACGTGCTGTCGCTGATACCGCCGGCCAGGGTTTGGCGGTATTGGCCGGTGTTGGACAAGGTGCCCCAATTGTCAAATAGCCGCACTTCGTTCCATGCGGCGAGGTAGCTGCCGCCTTCGTCGGTGTCGTTGAAGTACAGGTCGTAGTTGAGCAAGGCGCCGAAGCTGCTCATCGCCTGGGTGCGCGGATAGGTGCTGCGGTTGCCGATGAACTGTGCCTGCAACCATGACGGCGGCACGTCGATCAGCAGGCGCTGGCCATGGCTGTCGTAGTCACTGTGCAGGCCGGGCACCTGGTCCAGGGCCACGCTGCCATTGAGTTCACCGGGCAGCTTCATGCCCACGTCCTGCAGCGCGCTCGCCGCCACATACAACTGCCCAGCGCGCTGATCGACCGCAATGACACGACCGGTGTCCATCTGGTTGACCACCAGCTCCAGAAACAGCTGTGCATCGGCGACAGCCTCCATACTGCTCGGCGGCGGCGGCAGGTCGCCAGCCACCGCTGCGCCCCACAACCCGCTTACCGCCATCGACAGCCATATACAACGAGCCTGACCACGACTCACCATGGCGTTGTGTCCTTCAATGGACATCTCCATCCGCTTAAAACCCGGGGCTTCCCCGCCCCGCTACACCGCCCTCAACGCTTCGGCGCCAGGCTCTCCAACTGCGACGCACCGTTGATGCGTACTTGCAACGGCTGATCGGCGGACACGGTATCCGGTACCGGCCAGCGCATGGTCGCGCCGGGCAGCACGTAACCCAGCAAGCCTTCCACCAGCGGCCGGGTCTGCCCGCCCTGCTTGAACGACGCATCCGTCAGCCGTGCATGCACCGCGCCCTGGTTACGCACCTCGATATAATTGCGCCCGGCCACCGTGACCTTGTGCCAACTCAGGTCCGGCTTCCCCGCCCCCGCCGGGTCGCGCTCACGCGTGGCGTCTTGCTTGCTCCACAGTCCCGCGCCGTAGGCGAACAACGGCACCGAATAACGCATCTGGAAGCGAATCGCGGCGGCGGTGTTTTTGCCTTCCGGCGGCGTGGGCACCTGCAACGGCGAGGGGATTTCATCGATGATGATGCGATAGGCCAACTCCCGACCCGGCGGCACCTCACGGGTGCGGGTCAGGCGTACCAATTGCTTTTGCCCCGGTTCGATCCTGGCCACCGGCGGGCTGCCGATCACATCGCGCTGGTTCTGGTACTGCTCGTCAAAGCCACTCTGGCTCCAGGCAAATACGCGAATCTGCAGGCTCGCGGTTTCCGTACCGCGATTCTCCAGCCACAGCGCACTGGCCTGTTGATCGGCCTCCAGCACCGGGTCGATGGGCCAGATCAGCACAGAGCTGGCGGCCTGTGCGAACCCCGTCGCGCACAAGGCCCCCAAGGTGATACCCGCGGCCCACAACCGCCGGGAAGGTGAACGCATAAAACCACTCCTTATACCGGTAAGCCCTACCACGTCAGCTGCACCTGCAGCGTGTCGCTGTACGTCCCCCCAGGCTGATTGCCCGGTAAAACCACCCGCCCGTAGATCGGCAGGCTGATGTTGTTGGCATCGCTGTACGTCACGCTGACGCTCTGACTGACCCCCAGGCTCTGACTGAACGCCGCATCGCGGAACAGTTGGTAAGCCACCCGCGCACTGCCGCTGTTGAGCTGCAAGTTGCGCCCGCTGCTGTTATGCAGGCCGCCATCGACGCTCATGCTCAACGCCACGCCCGGCGTGCACTGCAAAGTCACCCCAGCGGTCAGTGCGGCAGTCACCGTGCTGGTGGCCAAGGCCGAATAACTGCCGAAAGCCAGCGCGCCATAATTGGCACCTGCCCCCACGACAAGGCAGCCGGGCGTGACGGTCGCGCTCACCTGGAAGCTCTGGCTGGTCACCGCCGACAACGGCAGCGGCACCGCCAGCCCACACGCCAACAACGCTCCAAGCCAGCGCATCAGAACGTCAGTTCAACCGCCACCGTGTCGGAATAGGTGCCTGCCGGCAGCCCCGCCTTGCCCACCGCGCGACCATAGAGGTTCACGGTTTGCGCCACGCCGGTGCTGGTGGCGAGGGTGATCACGCCGTCAATCGCCAGCAGCGCAGAGTGCCCGCTGTCGGTGTAGAAGTCGTAAGGCACGAAGTTGCCCGCGCCGTCCGCCAACGCCCGAGTGCCGCCCGGTGAGGCGCCATCATGGGCACCGGCACGCACCTTCACGGCTGGCGTGGTGCCGCTGGAACACAGGATCGAGAGCGCGCCGCCGGTGCCGGTACCGCCCAGCAGTTGGGCGTCGGCGTTGGTAAACAGGCTGTTGGTGGTACCGAAGTTCAGGCTACCGAAGTTGAGGCCGGTGGCCGCGCCGGAGCCGTTGACCTGGCAACTGGCAATCAATGTCAGGCTGGAGGTGATCTGACCGGTCACCGTGGTGGCTGCCATCGCGCCGCTGGCCATGGCCATGGCCAGACCCAGTGCGCCTACGCCGATTCGAGATACAAGTGCATGCATGATCGTCATCCTTTTGATTTACCAATCCAGTGTCACCGTCAAAGTGTCGGTATAGGTTCCTGCCGGGAGGGCCGTGGTATTAGCCACCACGGCGCCCCACACCGGGATGGTCATTTGCGTGCCGTTGGTGGCTACAAAACTGCGTTGCTGGCCGATGCGGTAGGGCACACGCCCGAGCGGGTCGGCCATCAAGTGGTAGGCAATGGTCTGGCGGCCGTTGCTCAGGCGCCGGGTGGTGCCGACGGCATTGGTGCCACCGTCGATGGTCACGGTAAAACTGGCGACTGTCGGGTTGCATGAGACCGTCAACGGCGCGTTATCGCCAGCCGAGAGCCCCGCCCCCAAGGGGTTGCTCCAGGTCGGGCCCTGGCTGCCGAAATCCAGCATCGCCGTGCCACCCGTCGGGCTGACCGGCGCCGTGTCAGTGCCTTTGCTCACCTCGCAACTGGCGGTGATCACCATGCGCGCCTGGATGAAGCCGCTGGCCACCGCCGCGCGGGCGTCTTCGGCCAGCAACAGCAGGCCGCCCATGGCCACCAGGGTCCAGCCGCGACTTACCATGTGACGGTGACCTTGAGCAGGTCGGTGTAACGGCCCACGGCGGGGATGTCCTTGAGCGGTTCAATACGGCCATACAGCGGCAGGTCGACGGAGCCGGAGTCCGGTACACGGCCACTGAGCGGCACATTGACCGGCAGGGGGATGCGACGCGCGGCGTCAGCGTAGATACGATAGGCAATGGGTTTGCTGGCGGGAACGCCCGTGCTCAGGTAACGCACTTCGCCCGTACCGCCGTTCAATCCGCCATCCACGCGCATTTGGTACGGGGTGTCAGGGTTACATTCCAGGCGCGGCTGGCGCTGGCTGATCAGTGCGGCACTCAAGGGCCCGGCCGGGTCATCCAGGCGCGGCCCGCTGCCAAAATCCAGTAGGCCCAGTTGCTCGATGCCAGCGCTGCGGGTGGTGCCCACCAGTTGGCAGCCGCGCTGCACGTCGATACGCACCACCACTTGCAGTTGCGCAGCGTAAACCGTGCTGCAGAGCATCGCGCCCATCACTGTCAATACTGCTCGTCCCTTCACAGCCCCAAATCCTTGTACAGGGGTGACTTCTGCGTAGAGGTTAGACACTCAGGAAAAATCTGCCAGTCAGGACAGGATTTCGCCACCTATGCTGTTTTGCGATAGCCGGTGGCGCCCTTCTCTATTGGTCAAATCGCCACGAGGGCCCTAAAGTGAGCGACCACCGCACTACAGAGTGACTTGCATTGGCCGTGCTTGCCCTTATCCGTCGTTTGCTCGGTAAAAAAACCGACACCCACGACGATGCACCTATCCAGACGTTCTTTCAGAACAAAGCCCTGCAGCAGGGCTATACCCTCAGTGCAGGCCAAGCCCAGGCCATCGCTGCGATGGCGCGCCAGACCGGGCACCTGCTCGCCGGCCAGCCCACCCGCAGCCTGTACCTGCACGGCCCGGTGGGACGCGGCAAAAGCTGGCTGCTGGATGGCTTCTTCCAGGCGTTGCCCATCGCCGAGAAGCAGCGCGTGCATTTCCATGGGTTTTTCGCCCAACTGCACTGCGGTATGTTCACCCACCAGGCGGCGCACGACGCCCTCGCCGTGACCCTGGATGAGCTGCTCGATGGCTGCCGCGTGCTGTGTTTCGACGAGTTCCACGTGCACGACATCGGCGATGCCATGCTCATTACCCGACTGTTCAAGGCCCTGTTCCAGCGCGGCGTGTGGGTGCTGGTCACCTCCAACTACGCGCCCGAAGGGCTGTTGCCCAACCCGCTGTACCATCAGCGTTTCAAGCCGGTGATCGACTTGATCGCCGCGCGCATGGACGTAGTGGAAGTCAGTTCGCCCCAGGACTTTCGTAGCCTGCCCCAGGCCCATGCCGTGCAGCGCTTTACCACCGGCAGGTACGTGTGGCCCGGCACGCCGGCCCAGCGCATGGCGCTCGGCGCGCCTGTCAGCGGTGGCGCCGCGCAGACGCTGACGGTGGGCAACCGCACACTGATCTGCCGCCAGCATCACGCCCGCACCATCGTATTCACCTTCAACGACCTGTGCGAACAGCTGACAGCAGTGATGGACTACTTGCTGCTGTGCGAGGCGTTCGATCAGTGGATCATCGACGGCCTGCCCCACCTGGCAGAGTGTCCAATCGCCGTGCAGCAGCGCTTTATCAACCTGGTGGACGTGCTCTACGACAAGGACAAGCACCTGATCCTGATCGGCGAACATCCCCTGGCCCAGGCGATGAGCGGCGAGGCCATCGACCTGGCACGCACCGCCAGCCGCCTGAGCCAATTGCAGCAGGTCAACCCGCAACCGCTGACCGAACCGGTATCATGAGCGCCATTTACGCCCCCCTTGCCGAGTGACCGCGCCGTTCATGAATACCCTCGCCCAACTCAAGGCCGGCCACTTGGCCGGCATTACGCGCCTGGACCTGTCCTGCGGGCTCACCGAATTCCCTGAGGAAATCTTCGGGCTGGCCGACTCCCTGGAAATCCTCAACCTCAGCGGCAATGCCCTGAGTCGACTGCCCGACGACCTGCACCGCCTGCCACACCTGCGCGTGCTGTTCTGCTCGGACAACGCCTTTACCGAACTGCCGGAATGCCTGGGCCAGTGCGCCAAACTGAGCATGATCGGCTTCAAGGCCAACCAGATCAGCCACGTGCCCGCCGCCGCGCTGCCACCGTTGCTGCGCTGGCTGATCCTCACCGACAACCGCATCAGCCAGTTACCCAGCGAGTTGGGCGAGCGACCGCTGCTGCAGAAGCTGATGCTCGCCGGGAACCATCTGACACAGTTGCCGGAGAGCCTGGCCAACTGCAGCAACCTGGAGCTGATCCGCATCGCCTCCAACCGCCTCACGCGCCTGCCCGAGTGGCTGCTGACACTGCCGAGCCTGACCTGGCTGGCCTATGCGGGCAACCCGGTGGAGATGGCTGTAGAGGTGGCGACGGACGACGCGACACCGGCTATTGCCTGGACGGAACTGGAGCTGGCCGACGTGCTCGGCGAAGGCGCCTCGGGGGTGATTCGCAAGGCCCTGTGGACCCCCACGGCCAAGCCCGTCGCCGTCAAGTTGTATAAGGGCACGATCACCAGCGACGGCTCGCCGCTGCACGAAATGCAGGCCTGCATCGCCGCCGGGCTGCACCCTAACCTGATCAAGGTGCAAGGCCGCGTGGTGGGTGCCCCTCAGGATCAGGCCGCGTTGGTCATGGACCTGATCGACCCGAGCTACCGCAACCTCGCCGCCCTGCCGAGCCTGGCCTCCTGCACACGCGACGTCTACGACCCCACCATCCGCTTCAGCGTCGACGTAGCCTTGCGCATGGCACGGGGCATCGCCTCCGTCGCCGCACATTTGCACCGGCACGGCATCACCCATGGCGACCTGTATGGCCACAATATCCTGTGGAATGAAGCGGGAGATTGTTTGCTCGGCGACTTCGGCGCGGCGTCGTTCCATGCCCTGGCGGACACCCTGGAAACGCGAGCATTGCAACGCATTGAAGTGCGCGCGTTCGGGGTGTTGCTGGGGGAATTGCTGGAGCGGGTTGAGGCGGGTTTGATTGACGAAGCGCTGTTGGATTTGCAGAAAAGCTGTTGCCAGCCCGACGTGTTGGCACGGCCGAGCTTCGAAGACATCAACGCCTTGCTGCAATCCATCCAACACCACTAAGCAACTGTGGGAGGGGCGGTGCGACGATTCGACTTGCCCCCTCCCACATGTGGATCGCGTTTCTTCAGTTGATAAATCAGCCCGCCAGGCCGACGAACATATCCTGCACGTCGTCGTGGTTGTCCAGGCCTTCGAGGAAGGCTTCGACTTCAGCCATCTGCTCATCGGTCAGGCCGCTTACCGGGTTTTTCGAGATGTAGCCCAGCTTGGCCGACAGCACGGTGAAACCCTGTTCCGGCAGGGCTTTTTGCACGGCGTCCAGGTCAGTGGTTTCGGTGATGAACAGGGTGGCGCCCTCTTCTTCGCCGTCTTCAAAGTCCTGTGCACCGGCTTCAATCGCGGCCATCTCCGGATCAGCGTCCGGGGTGTCTGGCGAGGCTTCGATCAGGCCGACATGGTTGAAGTCCCAGGCCACGGAGCCGGAAGCACCCAACTGACCCTTGCGGAACGCCACGCGGATTTCCGCCACGGTGCGGTTGATGTTGTCGGTCACGCACTCGACGATCAACGGCACCTGGTGCGGGGCGAACCCTTCGTAGGTCACGCGGTGGTATTGCACGGTTTCACCGAGCAGACCGGCGCCCTTCTTGATCGCGCGTTCCAGGGTTTCCTTGGGCATCGAGGCCTTTTTGGCCTGTTCCACGACCAGACGCAGGTGGGCGTTGGTCGCGGTGTCCGCACCGTTGCGGGCGGCGATGGTGATTTCTTTCACCAGCTTGCCGAAGATCTTGCCCTTGGCATTGGATGCCGCTTCTTTATGTTTGACTTTCCACTGTGCGCCCATGACTCACTCTCTTCTATACATCGCGCCGAAACGTCTACTGGCCGGCGCTTTGGGGGCAGAGTTTATAGGGCAAAAACGCTCTGATCCACCAAAAACCGGCCATACCCCTCAGGTTCGCAAGGGTTTGATCGCAGCACCGCGCTCCGGCACGAAATCCCCGACCTGCGCCAGCACGGCCGGCCTGGCGTTCCAGTAGGGCAGCAGCACCAGCGAGGAAAACAGCGCGGCGCCAGCAAACACGATAAACACCGTCACCGTATCGAAGTAACCCGGCAGCAACCCGCCGAGGATCGCCCCTACCGAACCGCAACCGTTCACAAAACCTGCGGCCGTGGCGCCGGCCTTGGCGGTGCCGAAGTCGATGGCAGCGGTGCTGCTGATCATCGAGTCCGGCCCATAGAGGGTCAGGCCCATCACAAACAGCAAGGCCATCACCAGCAGCACGCTGCCGGTGTGCAGCGCACCCATGAACAGCGCAAGAGCAACGGTCAGGGCCAGCAGGCTGAGCACACAGGCCGGCATGCGTCGGGCGCCGAAGAGTTTGTCGGACGCCAGCCCGATCAGCACTGGCCCCAGCAAACCGGCCAGTTCGAACGCCGTCGGCACGATGGCCGCGCCGACCTTACCGACCGAGGGCATTTGCTCATACACGATCACCGGTCCCCACAACAGGATCGCGTAGCGCGCCGGTTTCAGCAGGAAGTACGCCAGCCCCAGGGTCAAGACGGTGCGGTTACGCAAGATCGCCCGCAGCGGTTCCAGCACGCTGATGCGCTTCTCGGCGGCGGCCTCCTCGGCGCTCAACAGCGGCTCCGGCTCTACGGCCGGCAAGCCCACATCCTGCGGGGTGTTGCGCTGGAAGATGAAGAACAGCAACGCCACGAACGCCACCACCGCCGCACTGGAGATAAACGCCGCATGCCAACTGCCAATCAGGGTGTACGCCCACCACCCGGCAAAGGGCGACGCCACCAGGCCACCGAAGGCGTAGCACGAACTCCATAACCCCAACACCCGCCCGCGCTGTTGCGCCGGGAAGAAACTGCCGAGGTTCTTGCACAGTCCCGACCAGCCTGTGGACTGCGCCAAGCCCTGGATCAACATGCAACTGATAAAGATCGGCAAGGTGGCGAACGTGCCCATCACCAGCGCCGCTGCGGCAGAAATCAGTAACCCGCCGAGCACCACGACACGCGGCCCGAAGCGGTCAGCCAGCATGCCCCAGGTGAACTGACCGACGGCGTAGGCCGCCAGGTAAATGCCATCCAGGTTGGCCATCATCATTTTGTCGAGGGGGAAACTCGGGTCGTCGACGATCCCCAGTTTGGCCACGGAAAACGCTTTGCGAGTGAAATAGAACGCGGCGTACGCCAGCCAGGTGATGGCGAAAATCTGCACGCGCCAACGCTTGATGCTACCCATAGGGATATTCATGGTGGTTCTGACCTCAGGTGAGTGTGCCGGCAGAATCGAGAAGCAAATGCCTGTTGTTTTTATGGTTAAGCACTGCAATGCCGAGCCCTGGAAAGCGCGACATTGGTCAGATGAGTCCGGTGTCCCAGAGCCCATGACCACCGTAGGTTGTAGGACTCAACCTACGGCGGTTGAGGCGTATCAAAGCAATGGCTGACTAATAGGTAAAATCGATTTATCGTATTTCAAATATAAGCTCAGCTTGTAAGAGGATTCGCGATGTCGGTGTCCCACGCCCAACTCAAAGCCTTTCATGCCGTGGCCGTCCACGGCAGTTTTACCCAGGCCGCCGAACGGTTGTTTCTGACGCAACCGGCGATTTCCGACCAGGTGCGCAAACTCGAGGAGCGCTTCGGCGTGCTGTTGTTTCATCGCAACAAGCGCTCGGTGCGCCTGACCGACCTGGGCGAACGCCTGCTGAGCATCACCCAGCGCCTGTTTGTGATCGAGGCCGAAGCCGAGGAACTGTTGCAGGACTCCCGCGCGCTGCTCACCGGCACCCTCACCCTCGCCGTGGATGCCCCCGTGCATGTGCTGCCGCAGATCGCGCGGTTTTGCCAGCTGTACCCTGGGATCAGCGTGAAGATCGAAACCGGCAACACCGACGAATCGCTGTTTCGCCTATACAACTACCAGGCCGACCTGGCCTTGCTGGGGCGCGATGTCGACGATGAACGCCTGCTGTCACTGCCGCTCCCGGACGACCAGTTGCTTGCCTTTGTCGCGCGCAACCATCCGTGGGCCGGGCGCGAGTCCATCTGCCTGGCTGACCTGGACGACACCCCGCTGGTATTGCGCGAAATCGGCTCGGTCACCCGCCAGACCCTGGAACAGGAAATGAGCCAGGCCGGCTTGCGCATTCGCCCGGCGATCCAGGTGGAAGGCCGTGAGGCCGCGCGTGAAGCGGTGGTGGTGGGCATCGGCGTGGGCGTGGTCTCGGCGGCGGAGTTCGGCGCCGATTCACGGGTGTGCGCCATGCCGATCCGCGATTGCAGCCAGCGCATGAAAGAAACCCTGGTATGCCTCAAGGAACAGAGTTCGCGCCGGGTGGTGGCGACGTTCCTGGAGATCGTGCGCGACAGCCTTCAGCCAGGCGCCAACTCGAAGAACGCCTGAATCAGGCGCAACGAGCGACGCCGCTCCATGCAACCGAGCGTATGCCGGTTGACCAGCCCATCGCCCTGGATCGCCACGGCCTGCACGCGCGGGTCAGGGCTGACTTCCATGGACGAGACCACGCCCACCCCCAGCTCAGCGGCGACGGCTTCGGTCACCGCCTCGCGGCTGTCCAGTTCCAGCAGCACCTTGGGCTGCACATTCGCCGCCACACAGGCGTCATCGAAGGTGCGCCGGGTGATGGAACTGGGCTCGCGCAGCACCATGATCACGTCGTTGAGTTGCTCAAGGCGAATACCCTCGGGTTGCTGTGCCCATGGATGACTGGCCGGCACCAGTGCGCAAATCCGCGACTCGTTCAACGGTTGCAGGTGCAGGCCATTGCGCGGCTCCACTTCGGTGAGCACCGCCACATCCGCATGCTCGGACAACAGCGCGGCGAGGGTTTCCTGGGCATTGCCCAGGCGCAGGTTGACGGTAATCCCGGGGTAGCGCGCGCGCAGGCTGGCAATCATCGGCATCACCAGGTGCGGGCCGTCCGCCGCGACTTCCAGGCGCCCGGTCAGCAGTTGGCGGTTGGCCTCCAGCATCGTCTGGGCTTCGTCCACCAGACCAAAGATCGCCCGCGTGATCGCCGCCAGCCGCGCGCCCTCTTCGGTCAACTCCACCCGTCGGGCGGTGCGGCGCAGCAATGGGATCTGGTAGTGCTCCTCCAAGGCCTTGATATGCCCGGTCACCGCCGGTTGGCTGATGAACAGCCGCGCGGCAGCACGGGTAAAGCTGCCCTCGCGGGCCACGGCATCGAATGCGCGCAGTTGGAACAGGTTCATGGTTATCGGCCTCACTGATAGCTCGCATAACAACAAACAATTTGATTGATGACAAGCCAAACTGCAATTTAGGCGCCGTAGCTTCAACCCCGATGCCTTGCGAGGACTTGAGATGACCACTGCCGCGCCGATCCTGCTGACCCCTGGCCCCCTGACCACATCCAACCGCACCCGTCAGGCGATGATGGTGGACTGGGGTTCATGGGATGACCGTTTCAACCAACTCACCGCCAGCGTCTGCGAGCAATTGCTGGCGATCCTCCACGGCGAAGGCAGCCACCATTGCGTGCCGTTGCAAGGCAGCGGCACCTTTGCGGTCGAAGCCGCCATCGGCACCCTGGTCCCGCGTGACGGCAAGGTACTGGTGCTGATCAACGGCGCCTACGGCAAGCGCCTGGCCAAGATCTGCGAAGTGCTCGGCCGTGATTTCAGCACCTTTGAAACCGCCGAGGACGAGCCCACCACCGCCGCCGACGTGGACCGCCTGCTGGCGGCAGACAGCGCCATCACCCACGTTGCGTTGATCCACTGCGAAACCAGCACCGGCATCCTCAACCCGCTGCCGCAGATCGCCCAGGTCGTGAAAAACCACGGCAAGCGCCTGATCATCGACGCCATGAGCTCCTTCGGCGCGCTGCCGATCGATGCCCGTGAGGTGCCGTTCGACGCACTGATCGCCGCCTCGGGCAAGTGCCTGGAAGGCGTGCCGGGCATGGGCTTCGTCTTTGCCGACAAACAGGCGCTGGCCGCCGCCCAGGGCAACTGCCACTCCCTGGCGATGGACCTGTTCGACCAGCACAGCTACATGCTCAAGACCGGCCAATGGCGCTTTACCCCGCCGACCCATGTGGTCGCCGCCCTGCACGAAGCGCTGCTGCAATACCAGGAAGAAGGCAGCCTGCCCGCGCGCCACCGACGCTATGCCGACAACTGCCAGGCCTTGCTCGACGGCATGGCCGCACTGGGCCTGCGCAGCTTCCTGCCGGCGGCGATCCAGGCACCGATCATCGTGACCTTTCATGCCCCGACAGACCCGCGCTACCAGTTCAAGGATTTCTACGAACGGGTCAAGGCCAAGGGTTTCATTCTGTACCCCGGCAAATTGACCCAGGTGGAGACGTTCCGCGTGGGCTGTATCGGCCATGTCGACGCGGCCGGCATGCGCGCTGCGGTCAAAGCGATCGCCGAGGTGCTGGAAGAAATGGAAGTGTTGGACATCTGATTGCCCCCTACCCACAGGATCTGAACCATGAACTATCAAAACCCCAACACCCTCCAGGCCGTTATCCTCGACTGGGCCGGCACCGTGGTCGACTTCGGCTCCTTCGCCCCCACGCAGATTTTTGTCGAGGCCTTCGCCGAGTTCGATGTGCAGGTATCCATCGAAGAAGCCCGTGGCCCGATGGGCATGGGCAAGTGGGACCATATCCGCACCCTGTGCGACCAGCCGCAAGTCGCCGAGCGCTACCGCCAGGCGTTCGGCCGCACGCCCACCGATGACGACGTGACGGCGATCTACCAGCGCTTCATGCCGTTGCAGATCGAGAAGATCGCCGAACACTCTGCGCTGATCCCCGGCGCCCTCGACACCATCGCCCGGTTGCGCGTGCAAGGCATCAAGATCGGCTCTTGCTCCGGCTACCCCAAGCAAGTGATGGACAAGGTCGTCGCACTGGCCACCACCAACGGCTACGTCGCCGACCACGTGGTCGCCACCGACGAAGTGCCCAACGGCCGCCCATGGCCGGCCCAGGCACTCGCCAACGTGATCGCGCTGGGTATTGACGATGTGGCTGCGTGCGTCAAGGTTGACGACACCGTGCCGGGTATCCTCGAAGGCCGTCGCGCCGGGATGTGGACCGTGGCGCTGACCTGCTCCGGCAACGCACTGGGCCTGACCTACGCGCAGTTCCGCGCCCTGGACAGCGCCACGTTGGCCAGCGAGCGCACGCGTATCGAAGCGATGTTCGAAGGCTCGCGCCCTCACTACCTGATCGACACCATTACCGACCTGCCGGCCGTCATCACCGACATCAACCAGCGCCTTGCACGCGGTGAAATGCCGCAAAGCTACTGATAGAGGTCAAAACAACGGCATCGCGCCGGGCAAACCGCACAAAACAGGCTTACAGTAAAAGGACTTCGTCGCCAAAGAACGAAGGTTTGCCCTGATGAGTGAGGAACCCAGCGATGCCGTGGAAAAATTCCGATACGCGCTACAGCACCATGTCGATTGCGCTGCACTGGTTGATGGTGGTGCTACTGGCGGTGGTCTACGCCTGCATTGAGTTACGCGGACAGTTTCCCAAAGGCAGCGGTGCACGGACGTTGATCGTCGAGATGCATTTTATGTTCGGCCTCACCGTGTTTGTGCTGGTGTGGCTGCGCCTGTTCGCGCGCAGCCTGGGGGTTGCGCCGAAGATCGTCCCCGCTCCGCCGCAATGGCAAAGCCTGCTCGCCACGCTGATGCACTTCGCGCTGTACGCCTTGATGATCGGCATGCCGATTGCGGGGTGGCTGATCGTCAGTGCCGAGGGGCATTCGGTGATGTTTTACGGGATCGAGTTGCCGCCGCTGATCGCTGAAAACAAGGCGCTGGCCAAAGAGATTGAAGGCTGGCATGTGTGGTTCGGCAAGGTCGGTTACTGGCTGATCGGGCTGCATGCGTTGGCGGGGATCTTTCATCATTATGTGATGCGTGATAACACGGCGCTGCGAATGATGCCGGGTAAGCGCGCTAGGCTGTAAACCCTCGGCGGCCTTGCAAGCCACCGGTATGCACGAAGATCAGGCGAGTGCCGGGTGCGAAACGCCCGGCCTCGATCTGCTGCTTCAACGCCAGCAACGCCTTGCCGGTATAGAGCGGCTCCAGCGGTAAACCGCAGGCCTGTTCAGTGCTCTCGATAAATTCAAGCAACAGCGGATCAACCTTGGCAAAACCGCCCCGACTGGCGTCCAGCAATTCATAACCACCCTGCACCAGGGCACTCACGTTCTGCGCCACACCATGATCATCCGGTACCGCCATGGCGCCATACACCGGATGCGCGCCCGCCTCTGCCAACGCCAAACCTGCCAACGTCGTACCGGTGCCTGCCGCCAACCACCAGGCGTCGTAATCGGCCCAGCCCACGGTGCTCAATTGCCGGCGTGCCTGCTCGACCAAGACCCCGCAACCCAACGCCCCGGCCATCCCGCCGCCGCCTTCGGGCACGGGGTAAAGATCGGGATATTGCGCGCGCCACGGCAACCAGAAATCCTCCGCGTGGCGCGCGCGGTAGCCGGCATAGCCCAGCCAATGCAACTGCATGCCAAAGGCTTTCAGATCGAGGACTGTGGGGGTGTCTTGAGGGTGACCACGCAACAGGCCGACGGTGGGAAAACCAAAGCGCTTGCCCGCCGCTGCCAGCGCGTGCAGATGGTTGGAGTAAGCACCGCCGAGGCTGACGATGCCGCTGGCACCGGCCTGCTGCGCCCGGGCCAGGTGCTGGGTGAGCTTGAACCACTTATTGCCGCTGATCAGTGGGTCGATACGGTCCAGGCGCAGCACGGCCAACTCGACGCCGTTCAGCCACTCCAGCGCTAACGGTTCAAGCGGTGCATGGGGAAGCCAATCGAAAGGACCCATCGGGCGGCATCTGCATCGAAAAAGGGGCGGTAGTCTAACACCGCCCCTTGCGTCGTCTTACAGCTCGGCGGCGAGGCGTGAGCCTTGGTTGATCGCGCGCTTGGCGTCCAGCTCGGCCGCCACATCGGCGCCGCCGATCAGGTGCACGTTCTGCCTCGCCGCGACCAAGCCATCCTGCAATTCGCGCAGCGGGTCTTGCCCGGCGCAGATGACGATATTGTCCACGGCCAGCAGTTGCGGCTCACCCTCGGCGCCGATGCGGATATGCAGGCCGTCATCGTCGATCTTCAGGTACTCGACGCTGTTAAGCATCTGCACGCGCTTGTTCTTCAAGCCGGTACGGTGGATCCAGCCGGTGGTCTTGCCCAGGCCGTCGCCGACCTTGGAGGTCTTGCGTTGCAGCAGGAACACCTCACGCGCCGGGGCATGGGGTTGCGGCTTGATCCCGGCCACGCCGCCACGGGCTTGCAACTGGGTATCGATGCCCCATTCCTTCCAGAACGCTTCGCGGTCGAGGCTGGTGGACACGCCTTCGTGCACAAGGAATTCCGATACGTCAAAACCAATGCCGCCGGCGCCGATCACCGCCACACGCTTGCCGACCGGCTTGCGCTCGAGGATCACGTCCAGGTAGCTCAGCACCTTGGCATTTTCAACGCCCGGAATCGCCGGCGTACGCGGCGCAATGCCGGTGGCCAGGATGATCTCGTCGTAACCGCCCGCCACCAGTTGTGCGGTGTCGACACGGGTGTTGAGGCACAGTTCGACGTGGGTGGTCTGCAACTTGCGATTGAAGTAGCGCAGGGTCTCGAAAAACTCTTCCTTGCCCGGTACGCGCTTGGCGATATTGAACTGGCCACCGATCTCACTGGCCGAATCGAACAAGGTCACCTGGTGACCACGCTCAGCCGCTACGGTGGCAGCCGCCAGACCGGCGGGACCGGCGCCGACCACGGCGATTTTCTTGACCTGCTTGACCGGCAAATAGTTGAGTTCGGTTTCATAGCAGGCCCGAGGGTTAACCAGGCAGGTGGTCAACTTGCCGCCAAAGGTGTGGTCCAGGCAGGCCTGGTTGCAGCCGATGCAGGTGTTGATTTCATCGGCGCGGCCGGCGGCGGCCTTGTTGACGAACTCCGGGTCGGCGAGGAACGGCCGCGCCATCGAGACCATGTCGGCATCGCCTTCGGCGAGGATCTGCTCGGCGATTTCCGGTGTGTTGATGCGGTTGGTGGTGATCAGCGGGATCTGCACCGCGCCGCGCAACTTGGCAGTGACTTTGCTGAACGCGCCACGCGGTACTTTGGTGGCGATGGTCGGGATACGCGCTTCGTGCCAACCAATCCCGGTGTTGATAAGGGTCGCGCCAGCCTGCTCGATGGCCTTGGCCAGTTGCACGATTTCTTCCCAGACGCTGCCGCCTTCCACCAGGTCGAGCATCGACAGGCGGAAGATAATGATGAAGTTCGGGCCCACCGCTTCACGCACGCGGCGCACGATCTCCACCGCCAGGCGCATGCGGTTTTCGTAGCTGCCGCCCCAACGGTCGGTGCGGTGGTTGGTGTGGGCGGCGAGGAACTGGTTAATGAAGTAGCCTTCGGACCCCATGATTTCCACGCCGTCGTACTCGGCGACCTGGGCCAGCAGCGAACAGGTGACGAAATCCTGAATCTGCTTCTCGATGCCTTCCTCGTCCAGCTCCTTGGGCTTGAACGGGTTGATCGGCGCCTGGATCGCACTCGGCGCGACCTGTTTGGGGCTGTAGGCATAACGGCCGGCGTGGAGGATCTGCATGCAGATCTTGCCGCCCGCCTCATGCACGGCCTGCGTGACGATCTTGTGCTTCTGCGCTTCTTCTTCGGTGGTGAGCTTGGCCGCGCCGGAGTACACCCCGCCTTCATCATTCGGGCCAATGCCGCCGGTGACCATCAGCCCGACGCCACCACGGGCACGCTCGGCAAAGTAGGCCGCCATGCGCTCGAAACCACCGGGTTTTTCTTCCAGGCCAGTGTGCATCGACCCCATCAGGGTACGGTTGCGCAAGGTGGTAAAACCCAGGTCCAACGGGGCCAACAGGTGCGGGTAGGCAGCAGCGGTCATGGTACAGCTCCACAACGGATCATCACGGGACGTGGGGGGCTCGAATGGCACCCCATCGGTTTATGTCCCACAGACTAAGAGGCGGTGGACAACGGCTCAATGACTGAAACTGACAAGTTATTGATCCAAATGCACAGCGCCCCTTGGCAAGCCGCTGCATGGGCCCTACCCTAGTCGCGAACCCTGCACCCGGTCTGTTGTCTGTTGCCCCATGCGTAAACTTCTAGCTTTTACCGTCTCCATGGCCCTGGTTGCCGCCGTCGCCGCGTATCTGGTCTGGACCCAGGAGCGCCCCGTGGCGCATTACCTGTCGGACCTGCGCATCACCCTGGCCGTGAATGAAGGCCTGCCCGCCGATCGCGGTAACCTGCTGGGCATTCAGCCGGAGCTGTTTCCGGCCGATTACCAGAGCCTGGAACGCCTGCACCTGAAGCTCGCGGCTTACCTGCAAAAGGCCCGGGACCAGGGGTTGATCAACGAAAAAACCATCGTGGTGCTGCCCGAACATATCGGCACCTGGCTCATGTTGACCGGCGAAAAAAATGAGGTGTACCAGGCGCTGCACGTGAAGGATGCGATGAACTGGCTATCGGTCAGCAACCCGCTGCTTTTTGCCCGCGCCTGGATCAGTGCCACCGGCGAAAATCGCACCGATGACGCCTATCTGCGGATGAAAGCCAAGGGCATGGCGCGGGACTATCAGGTGCTGTTCGGCGGCCTGGCCAAGGAGTTTGGCGTCACGCTGGTGGCCGGCTCCATCGCCTTGCCTAACCCGAGTGTCAGCCAGGGACAACTGTTGGTCGGCTCGGGGGCGTTGTACAACGCCAGCGTGGTGTTTAATGCTGACGGCTTGCCCATCGGCGATCCCCAGCGCCAGCTCTATCCGATCTACGACGAGCGCGGCTTTATCGAGCCCGGCGATGAAAACATCGTCAGTGTGGTCGATACACCGGCCGGCCGCCTGGGCGTCTTGGTGGGCAGTGACAGCTGGTACCCGGACAACTACCGCAAGCTCAACGAGCAAGGTGCGCAGTTAATCGCGGTGCCGGCGTTTGTGCTCGGCCGCGATACCTGGGACCGGCCATGGCGCGGTTTCAAAAGTGTCTCCACGCCACAGGAAATCAGCCTCAAGCCCGAGGAGCTCAGCGAGGGCGAAGCGTGGCGCCGCCTGACCTTGATCAGCCAAGCGCCGATCAGCCAGGCCAGCGCCGGCATGAGCGTATTCCTGCGCGGGCAGTTCTGGGACCTGGGCACCGCCGGGCACAGTTTTCTCAGCAGCAACGGGCAGATCAACGCTGACGGCGACGCCCGTGGCGCGCGTCTGCTGAATATCTGGCTGTAACCCCGTGAAGCCGGTGCGCCTGGGGGATCTGTCGGTGGGCTTCGTGCACACCCTGGCCGACGCGATCCACAGCCACGGCCTCGACCCGCAACCGCTGCTGCTGCAATACGGCCTTGACCCGGCGCGCCTCGCGGAAGCCGGCGCACGCTTGTCGATCCCACGTTATATGCGCCTGGGCCATGCTGCCATTCAGTTGACCGGCGACTGCGCCCTGGGCCTGCGCATGGGCCAGTGCAGCCGCCTGAGCCAGGCGGGATTGGCCGGGGTCACTGCCGCCCAGGCGCCCAACGTGCGCGAAGCGGCTCGCACGCTGACCCGCTTCGAAGCGCTATACGGCTCCAACTATCGTGGGCAATCGAGTTTTCACGAAGACGCCGAAGGTGCCTGGCTGCGGTTCTATTCCATCAGCCCGTACAACGCCTATAACCGTTTTGTGGTGGACTCGATCATCGCCGGCTGGCTGCAGCAACTGTCGAGCCTGGCCCAGCAAACCGTGCAGGCGCAGCGGATTGAAATCGAGTTTGAAGCGCCGGACTACAGCGAACGGTACGCGGTGCTGGGCGATGGTCCGATCCAGTTCGGCGCCGAGGCCAATCAAGTGCGCCTGAGCCAATCCACCCTGGCCCTGCGCAATCCGCAGCATTGCCCGAGCACCTGGCAGCTGTTGCTGCAATTGTGTGAAAGGGAATTGGAGCAGTTGACCCGTACCCGCAGCCTGCGCGAGCGGATTACCCGGTTGCTCGGGCCGATGCTCAATGGCGGCCGGGAACCCGACCTGGAAGAAGTGGCGGCACGCTTGAAGCTGCCGACCTGGACACTGCGCCGCAAACTGGCCGAGGAAGGCACACAGTTTCGCGCAATTCTCAACGATACCCGCCGCGACCTGGCCATGACCTACATTCGCGATACGGAACTGGCATTCGGCGAAATCGCCTACTTGCTCGGTTTTGCCTCGGCCCAAGCGTTTCAACGGGCGTTCAGGCGATGGAACAACCAGACCCCAGGGGAATTTCGCCGCAGTCAGCGGCATTCCGCCTGAAGTCGGTCTTACAGCTCGGTGGCATCATCGGCCGGATCCAGAGGATCCAGTTCAAAGGCCTGGTACTCCAGCAGTTCTTCCTGATATTCGTCCATGGTGGGCTCCTTGTTTTGAATTAAAAGCGGCTGCAGATAAATGACCTGCACAGCCAGCCTAAAGTGCCGTGATGACGAAAAAATGTCGACGTCATGACGTTCCTGCACTCCAGGATTAAACGTAGCAGCGTTATGCGGATTTAGCACCGGGGTTTTGAGGCGCGATTGCAATCAGGCATGCACTGAAATGCAATGCATCAAGTTTCAGACTTGCGTCGGCCACGGGTTTGAACACCTGCCTCCACCGCCATCCCGGCGGTACGCTCCAACGCCTCGGCAAACGCCCAGCGCTGCTCCGGTTCGATCTGCGACAGGAACAACTCGTCCACCGTACTTTCGTAGATCTTCCACATTTTTTTACGCAACGCCCGGCCGGCATCGGTGATCGACGCAAATGCGGCGCGGCCATCGCCGTCGGAGCGTGAACGCACCACCAGGCCGTCCTTTTCCAGGCGGTCGACCAGACGCGTGAGGTTATAGCGCTCAATGGCCAGCACATCGGCCAATTCGTGCATGCGGCGCGTGCCTTCGGGGCCGCTTTCCAGGCCCCACAGTGCGTCGTACCAGGCGTAAGGCGGCAAGTCGGCGGCCGCCAGGCGGCGCTCGATTTCACGGATGACCGTCCTGTGGGCCCTGACAAAACGGAACCATACATCGGGCTCTTTCGACGACATGCAACACCATCCGGTGGATTTCAAGAAGGTTGCAATAGTAGCTCATCCCGCGCTAGATTCGGCCATGTAGTTGCAATTGCAACAACTTTGGCGACGTTCCCACAAGGAGCCCGCCACTTGAAATCCGCCGACCCTGGAGCCTCACATGACCCCGAATAACGCAGTCAGACGCGACGCCGATCCACAGGAAACCCGCGAATGGCTGGAGTCCATCGAATCGGTGCTGTCCACCGAAGGCCGCTCGCGCGCCCACTACCTGATCGATCAGTTGCTGGATTTTGACGTGGCGCGGCATGGCGACTTCTACGGGCGGGTGACCACGCCTTACGTCAACACCATCCCGGTGGATCGCCAGTTGCCCTACCCCGGCAACCTGGCCATCGAACGCCGCACCAATGCGTTTATCCGCTGGAACGCCATGGCCATGGTCTTGCGTGCAGGCAAGCACTCAGGCGTGGGTGGGCATATCGCCACTTATGCGTCAGCCGCTGTACTGTACGACGTAGGTTTCGACCACTTCTTCCGTGGCCGCACCGACAACTTCGACGGCGACCTGGTGTACATCCAGGGCCACTCCTCCCCAGGCATCTACGGCCGTGCCTACCTCGAAGGCCGCATCAGCGAAGCACAACTGGATAACTTCCGCCGCGAAGTCGGTGGTGAAGGCATTTCGTCGTACCCCCACCCACGGCTGATGCCGGACTTCTGGCAATTCCCCACCGTGTCCATGGGCCTCGGGCCGATCACGGCGGCCTATCAGGCGCGCTTTATGCGCTACCTGGAGTTTCGTGACCTCAAGCAACACCAGGGCCGCAAGGTCTGGGCATTCCTGGGTGATGGCGAAATGGACCAGCCAGAATCCCTGGCCGCCATTTCCCTGGCCGGGCGCGAGAAACTCGACAACCTGATCTTCGTGGTCAACTGCAACCTGCAACGCCTGGACGGCCCGGTACGCGGCAACGCCAAGGTGATCCAGGAATTCGAAAGCCTGTACCGTGCCGCCGACTGGAATGTGATCAAAGTGATCTGGGGCGGTGGCTGGGATGCACTGCTGGAAAAAGACACAAGCGGCCTGCTGCGCCAACGCATGATGGAATGCGTGGACGGTGACTATCAGAACTACAAATCCCAGAACGGCGCCTACGTACGCGAACACTTCTTCGGCAAATACCCGGAGTTGCTGGCACTGGTTGCGGACCTGTCCGACGACGACATCTGGAAACTCTCCCGAGGCGGCCATGACCCGGACAAGGTCTACAACGCCTATGCCGCCGCCGTGCGTCACAGCGGCCAACCGACGGTGATCCTGGCAAAAACCGTCAAGGGCTTTGGCATGGGCGAAGCCGGCGAAGGCCAGAACATCAACCACCAATTGAAGAAGATGGGCGCCGACGCCGTCAAAGCCTTCCGCGATCGCTTCGGCCTGGAAGTACCCGATGAGCAACTCGCTGAAATTCCGTACCTCAAGCCCACAGCCGACAGCGAAGAAGCCCGTTACTTCGCCGCACGTCGCCAGGCCCTGGGCGGCTATGTGCCCGCGCGCCACACGGCGGTCGAATCGCTGCAGATCCCCGAACTGAGCGCCTTCGCCACTCAGCTCAAGGACACTGGCGAGCGCGCGATCTCAACCACAATGGCCTTCGTGCGCATCCTTGGCACCCTGCTGAAAGACCCACACCTGGGCAAACTGATCGTGCCCATCGTGCCGGACGAATCACGCACCTTCGGCATGGAAAGCCTGTTCCGTCAGATCGGCATCCACTCCGCCGTCGGCCAGCTCTACACCCCACAGGACTCCGGGCAACTGAGCTATTACAAGGAGAGCAAGGACGGACAGATCATGCAGGAAGGCTTGAATGAGTCCGGCGCCATTTCCTCGTGGATCGCAGCAAGTACGTCCTACAGCAACCACGGCCTGATGACCGTGCCGTTCTATATCTTCTATTCGATGTTCGGCTTCCAGCGCGTCGGCGACCTGGCCTGGGCAGCGGGCGATGCACGAGCACGCGGCTTCCTGCTCGGCGCCACCGCCGGGCGCACCACGCTGATGGGCGAAGGCTTGCAGCACGACGATGGTCATAGCCATATCCTCTCGTCGGTGATTCCGTGCTGCATCTCCTATGACCCGACCTTTGCCTACGAACTCGCGGTGATTATCCGCGAGGGCATGCGGCGCATGTACGTCGAGCAAGAGGACATTTACTACTACATCACCCTGCTCAACGAAAACTACCCGCACCCAGCGATGCCCGAAGGCGTGGAAGACGGCATTCTCAAGGGTATGTACCGGCTCAGCGCCAACCCTCAGGCACAAGTGCAATTGATGGGCAGTGGTTCGATCCTGCGAGAAGTGATCGCCGCCGCTGAACTGTTGGCCACCGATTTCGGCGTGCACAGCAACGTGTGGAGCGTGACCAGCCTCACCGAGTTGCGACGTGACGGGCATGCGGCCGAACGCTGGAACCTGCTGCACCCGGAAAGCGAGCCTCGCGTGAGCTATGTAGAGCAATGCCTGGCCGGGCAAACCGGGCCAGTGGTGGTGGCGACGGACTACGTGAAACTGTTCGCCGATCAGATTCGTCCGTTTGTGCCAGGCCGACGCTTGACCGCACTGGGCACGGATGGCTTCGGGCAATCAGACACCCGGGAAGCCTTGCGTGCGTTCTTTGAGGTGGATCGCCACTTCATCGCCCTGGCTGCCCTGAAGGCGCTGGCGGATGACGGCGCGATCGGTCGCGACAAGGTCAGTGAAGCGATCAAACGCTACGGGATCAACGTCGACAAGGTCGACCCCGTAGCCGTTTGATTTACTGCGCAGGCGTCGGCAGGGGCGGAATCGCTTCTGTCGGCGGCGGCAGGTCCGGCGTGGTCGCAGCAGGTGCGGGTTCGGCCTGCGGTGCAATCGGTGCGGCTTCAGGCGCAGGCACAACCGGCTCCGAGGCCGCTGGCGCGGCAGGCTCTTCCTTCGGCGCCTCGACCTTCTCGACAGCCGGTGCGGCCTTCGGCTCCGGTACACCGAGGTCGGCCTTTGGCTGCTCGGGGATATGCTCAGCCTTCTTCACTTCCTGGGGCAGGAACACATCCACCAACGCAAAGTAACGGTCGTAGAACTTCGGCGCGGACACTGTCTCACTGGCCACCTTCACCATCGAGTCATCGGTGGAACCGATCGGCATCGACACCGACCCCAGCACGCCCACACCCAGGCTCGCGGAGTTATTGACCTTCTTCAGTGCATAACGATCCTGCAGGGCGTTGGCAAACATCGTCGAGTGGTTTTTGCCCTTGCCATCATCGGCACACACCACGTTGAAGCTGATCTGCAGGTGAGTTTCGCCGGTCTGCTGGAAGCTCTTGTTACCCACGACCAGTTTCGGATCGCTGCTGGTGATGATGTAGCCCTGGCTCAGCAAGGCACGTCGCGCGGCTTCGCACGCTGCCGTATCACTGACCGGATAATCCCGGGAAAACGTACCGGAGTCGTCGAAGTTCTCATGTTCATAAATAGCGGTCTTGGGTGACGAGCAGCCCGCGGCGCCCGCCAGCACCAGCGCCAGCCCGAGGCTACGCAAGTGGAATGATGTCGACATTGAAAATCCTGAGGAAAACGGTCCGGGCGGTATTGTGCAACAGAACGAGGCCTTGGCGCGCGCATTCCTGTCGGTAAAACGTCACAGGGTTACCCACCGGGAGCTGCAGGAAAAAGCCCGGCGCACATATGCTCGATAAACACGCGCAGCTTGGTCGAGGTATGGCGACCGGGCCACAACATCCAGAAACTGCCCCGGTGTTCCAGATAATCATCCAGCACCCGTTGCAAGCGCCCCTCGCCCACGGCCTGCTTGACCATGTAGTCCGGCAGGCAGGCAATGCCCAATCCTTCGAGCACCACATGGTTGAGGGACTCGATGGTGGTGCTGACCAACGGCGTGCGCAACAGCGGTTCGGCTGCGCCTGGGGCAAGACGCAACGGCCAGGGCTCGAGCTTGCCCGTGGCGCAGAACTTGTGGCGCAGGCAGGCGTGGCCATTCAGGTCCTGCGGTTGCTGTGGGGTGCCGTGCTGGGCAAAGTAGCCCGGCGTGGCGACGAGTACCAACTGGTAGTGCCCCAAGTGGCGCGCCATCAACCGCGAATCCTCTGGCTTGCCGGTGCGAATCACCGCATCGAAACCTTCCTCGATCACGTCCACCATGCGGTCGGAGAAATCCACATCCAACTCGATATCCGGATAGGCGCGCATAAAGTCACTGAGTACCGGCATCAACAAGCCCCGCACCTGCGGCACACTGATGCGCAGCTTGCCCCGTGGCGCTGCACCGGCGTCCGTCAGCTCCTGCTCTGCCGCTTCCACCTCAGCGAGAATCCGCCGCGACCGCTCAAGGAACAGCGAGCCTTCACTGGTCAAGGTGATACTGCGCGTGCTGCGGTGAAACAGCCGCACGCCCAGGCGCTCTTCCATCCGCGCAATGCTTTTGCCCACGGCCGACGACGACACCCCCAGCACACGGCCGGCAGCGGTGAAGCTGAGCGTCTGCGCCACCTGCACGAATACCGAAAGGCTGCCCAAGCTGTCCATGATCCCGCCTTTAGCGATTGCGGACTCTGGCGTCCGATAAGTTCGGAACCTTAGCCTGTTTTTCCGTCAACCACAGCCCCCTACTCTGCCTGCTTGCCCTTTTACCTGGATAAAACGTCATGAGCAGCAGCCCTTCACTCGCCGCATCAGCCCAGCGGGATTCATTACCGCTGGGCGGACTACTGGCCCTGGCCAGCGCCGGCTTTATCACCATCCTCACCGAAGCCATGCCCGCCGGACTTCTGCCGCAGATGGGCGAAGGCCTGGACGTGTCGCCCGCCTTGGTCGGCCAATTGGTCACCCTCTACGCCCTTGGCTCCCTGCTGGCCGCCATCCCGCTGACGCTGCTGACCCGCGGCTGGCGCAGGCGGCCGTTGCTACTGCTGGCCATTGGCGGCTTTGCCTTGGTCAATAGCGTGACGGCTCTGTCCAGCCACTACGGGCTGACCCTGGTGGCACGCTTTTTTGCCGGGGTCTTCGCGGGCCTGCTCTGGGCGTTGCTGGCGGGTTATGCGAGCCGAATGGTGGCGCCACACCTGCAAGGTCGCGCCATTGCCGTGGCGATGCTGGGTGCACCGCTGGCGCTGTCACTGGGTGTGCCTGCGGGCACCTTCCTCGGCACCGCCGTTGGCTGGCGCCTGAGTTTTGCAATCATGACCGGGCTGACCTTGGTGTTACTGGCCTGGGCGCGTTGGCAACTGCCGGATTTTGCCGGCGAACGGGCGGATAAACGCTTGGGGCTGCGCCAGGTGCTGAACCTGCGGGGCATTCGTCCGGTGCTGTGGGTGACGTTTACCTACGTGCTGGCCCACAACATTCTGTACACCTACATCGCTCCGTTGCTGGTGCCCGCCGGGATCGATGCGGATGTTGACCGAGTGCTGCTGGTGTTTGGCCTTTCGGCGGTACTGAGCATCTGGCTGGCAGGTGTGTTGATTGACCGGTGGCTGCGCGCCTTGCTGCTGATCAGCTGTGCGTTGTTTGGCTTGATCGCCCTGGGGTTGGCGTTCTGGATCAATGTGCCAGCAGTCATCTATACCGCCGTGGCGTTATGGGGACTGGCGTTCGGCGGCGTGCCGGCACTGCTGCAAACCGCATTGGCCCAATCGGCGGGCGAGTCGGCGGATGCCGCACAAGCCATGCTGGTGACCGTGTGGAACCTGGGGATAGCCGGTGGCGGACTGGCGGGTGGCGTGTTGCTTCAGGGCTGGGGCGTCGCGGGCTTTCCATGGGCCGTTATGCTGCTGATGCTACTGGCGTGGGCCGGAGCATCACAGACGGCGCCCCAACAGCTGGCCCGGCCACCCCGCCAAGTCGAACGTTGAAATGCGCTCGTAGCCACAGGACTCATAAAAACGCACCAGATCCCCGGTCCCGCCGCCGTAGCAGTCCACACGCAAGCGTGTCACTCCTGCTGCGCGGGCCTGGTCATCGGCGAAGGCCATCATGCGCCGCCCAAGGCCGCGAACACTCGGGTTACGCGCGGCAATCAACAGGCGCACATACACCTCGGGCTCAGTCGCCGACGGTACATAAGGCATGGGATCGCCCAACACCAGCGCTCCGCTGAGATGCCCTCCGGGGCCCTCGACCACCCAGGCTCCGGGCAACGCGCAGGCTTCAGCCACTTGCGCGACCCGCCCGGGCGAAGCCGACCAGGGCTCGGTGCCCCACTGATGGGTATTGCCCATGCCAACGAACCAGGCGATCACCTCGTCGAACACCTGCAGCACGGCAGGAACATCCGCCACACTGGCGCGGCGGATCAGCAAGCCATCCATTCCTTGAATCAACACGCTTGAAACTCCTGGGTCGACGGTAACGAGCACCCAGTCTAGCGCACATAAAAAAGCCCCCGGTCTTTTCAGGCCGGGGGCTTCTTATTCAAACCGATATCAGAACTTCTTGATATCAGCCTTGGTTTCCAGCTGCTTGCGGTACGCCGCGAAGTCCTGCTGGCCAACACGGGAAGCGAGGAAGCGGCGGTATTGCGCCTTTTCTTCGTCCGTTGGGGCAGCCGCTTCGTTGACGCCGTTCAAGCGCACGATCACCAGGCTGCCATCAGCCAGGGTCACGGTGGTGAACGTCGGCTTGTCCTTGGCCGCAGGCTTAGGCATGCGGAACAGGGCTTGCAGCACGGCAGGGTCAATCGTTTCCTGGCTACGGGTAGCCGCTTCTGTGACTTTCCAGGCCTGGCCGTCGACCGGCTGGTTCAGCGGGGTCTTACCGTCACGCAGGCTGGCGATCAACTCGTCAGCGTGAGTCTTGGCAGCCGCGCTGGCGCGCTCTTTGGCCATCTGAGTGCGAATCGCCGCAGCAACGCTTTCCAGCGGCAGTTGCGCAGGTTTGCGGTGCTCTTTGGCACGCAGCACGATGATGGTTTCCGGGTCCAGCTCGATGGCGGTGCTGTTGGCACCCTCATCCAACACTTCCGGGCTGAACGCTGCGGTAACTACGGCACGGTTGGCCGCAACACCCTCACCACCTTCACGGCCGAACGGCGCGGAGGTGTGCACGCTCAGCTTCAGGTCCGATGCTGGTTGGGCCAGGTCAGAGGCTTCGAATGCCGCATCTTCCAATTGCTTGGTCGCTTCGACAAAACGCTGCTCAACCTGTTGGGTCTTGAGCTCGCGGGTCAGCTTGTCTTTCAGGCTGGCAAACGTCGGCACTTGCGGTGCTTCAACGCCCAACAGCTTGATCAAGTGCCAACCGAAGGTGCTGCGCACTGGCGCCGAAACCTGGTCTTTGTTCAGCGCGTACAAGGCTGCTTCGAAGTCCGGGTCGTAGACGCCTGGGCCGGCAAAGCCGAGGTCGCCACCGTTGTTGGCCGAACCTGGATCCTGGGAGAACTCCTTGGCCAGGGCATCGAACTTCTCCCCCTTGGCCAGGCGTGCCTGGATTTCTTCGATCTTGGCCTTGGCTTGCGCCTCGGTGACCTTGTCGTTGACTTCAATCAGGATGTGCGCCGCACGACGCTGTTCAGCGAGGTTGGCGGTTTCTTTCTGATAAGCAGCCTGCAGCTCATCGTCCTTGACGCTGACCTGGTCGAAGAAGGACGACTTCTTCAGTTCCAGGTAGTCGATGACCACTTGGTCCGGGGTCATGAACTCTTTGGCGTGCTGGTCATAGTAAGCCTTGACCTCGTCGTCGGTGAGTTTCACCGCCGCAGGGTTGGCCTTGATATTGACGGTGGCAAAATCGCGGGTCTGTTTTTCCAGACGGGCGAATGCCAGCACTTCGGCGTCGGTCACGAAACCGCTGCCGGCAATACCTGCGCGTACCTGGCCGATCAGCATTTCCTGGGTCAGCATCTGACGGAACTGCAGACGGCTGTAGCCCAGTTGGCGGATCACCTGATCAAAACGTTCGGCATTGAACTTGCCGTCCACCTGGAATTCCGGCGTTTGCAGGATCACCTGGTCCAGCGCAGCTTCAGAGAAGCCAAACTTGGAATCGGCGGCGCCTTGCAGCAGCAGTTTGCGATCGATCAGACCCTTGAGGGCCGCTTCGCGCAGCAGTTTTTCGTCCAGCAGTGAAGCATCGAAATCCTTGCCCAGCTGTTGCATCAGCTGGCGACGTTGCATGTCGACGGCCTGGCTCAGTTCGGTTTGGGTGATCTCTTCACCGTTGACCTTGGCCACGTCCTGCTTGGTGTTGGTCGAAGCCTGGAAAATGGCCTCGATACCGGTGAACGCCATCAATGCGACGATGATCCCGATAATGGTCTTGGCAATCCAGCCTTGTGAATTGTCCCTGATATTTTGCAGCATGCGTCCCCCAGAAACGGTTGAACTTCAAAAATTGGCAACCGTGGAGCGTGGGTAGAGTCCGGATAGAAGAAAGGCGCATCCGAGGATGCGCCTTCTCGTAACTGGCGGAGCGGACGGGGGGTTGAACTTGAACCCCCGGCTTGGCGACCCGATGGATACTGGGGTCAGCTGTCGCTCCGCTGCCAGGCCAGACCTGCGTCTGACCCGGGTCGGTAAAGGCTCGATCGAAGCTTAGTTAACCGCTTCTTTCAGGGCTTTACCGGCTTTGAAACCTGGTTTCTTGGCAGCAGCGATTTGCAGTGCTTTGCCAGTCTGTGGGTTGCGGCCAGTGCGAGCTGGGCGGTCAGTCACAGAGAAAGTACCGAAGCCTACCAGTACCACGGAGTCGCCGGCCTTCAGAGCGCCAGTGACGGATTCGATTACTGCATCCAGCGCACGGCCAGCAGCAGCTTTCGGGATATCAGCGGATGCAGCGATAGCATCAATCAGTTCCGACTTGTTCACTCTAAGTCCCCTTATATATCTATTGAGTATGATTCTAAGTTTTTTGGTAAACAGCAAAAACCAGTGCTGAATGGCCTACAGACACTTAAGAGCCGCTTTATAACAAGGGCTCTAAAAAGCTGTCAAGGAAGCACCCAGGCTTATTCACATTAATGCGTGCTAATTCTTTCCTTGGAATCAGACTCTCGTTTTTCGTCCTTTGCAACTATCTCCGGAGCCACATCCGGCAAGGGCTCCGGCGCGTATTGCAGCGCAATTTGCAGGACCTCGTCAATCCATTTAACCGGTTTAATCTGGAGATCCTGCTTGATATTGTCAGGAATTTCCTTCAAGTCGCGAACATTCTCTTCAGGAATGATCACGGTCTTGATTCCACCCCGGTGCGCCGCCAGCAATTTCTCCTTCAGGCCACCGATGGCCAATACCTGACCACGCAGGGTGATTTCCCCGGTCATGGCCACGTCGGCGCGCACCGGAATGCCGGTCAACGCCGATACCAGGGCCGTGCACATGCCTACGCCAGCGCTAGGGCCGTCTTTAGGAGTGGCCCCTTCCGGCATGTGGATGTGAGTGTCGTGCTTCTCGTGGAAGTCCAGGGGGATCCCCAGGCTCCGCGCGCGGCTGCGCACCACGGTCTGCGCGGCGGTAATGGATTCGACCATCACGTCCCCGAGGGAGCCGGTCTTGATCAACTGGCCTTTGCCGGGGATCACCGCAGCTTCGATGGTCAGCAATTCACCGCCCACCTGGGTCCACGCCAGGCCAGTCACCTGCCCTACTTGATCCTGCTGCTCAGCCAGGCCGTAACGGAATTTACGCACGCCCAGGAAGTGCTCAAGAGCGTCGGCCGTGACCTTCACCGAGAAGCGTTTTTCCAGTGCGTGCTCCTTGACCGCCTTGCGGCAAATCTTCGCGATCTGGCGCTCAAGGCCCCGTACACCGGCCTCGCGAGTGTAATAACGCACAATGTCGCGGATCGACTCGACGTCGAATTCGATCTCGCCCTTCTTCAGGCCGTTGGCCGAAATCTGCTTGGGCGCGAGGTATTTGACGGCGATGTTGATCTTCTCGTCTTCGGTGTAACCCGGCAGACGAATCACCTCCATCCGGTCCAGCAATGCTGGCGGAATGTTCATGGAGTTGGAGGTGCACAGGAACATTACGTCGGACAGGTCGTAGTCGACCTCCAGGTAATGGTCGTTGAAGTTGTGGTTCTGCTCAGGGTCGAGCACTTCCAGCAAGGCCGATGCCGGATCGCCACGCATGTCGCTGCCCATTTTGTCGATTTCATCGAGCAGGAAAAGCGGGTTGCGCACACCCACCTTTGTCATTTTTTGAATCAATCTTCCTGGCATCGAACCGATGTAAGTCCGGCGATGACCACGAATTTCCGCTTCATCGCGCACACCACCGAGGGCCATACGCACGAATTTACGGTTAGTGGCATTGGCGATGGACTCGGCCAGGGAGGTTTTACCCACGCCAGGCGGGCCAACCAGGCACAACACGGGGCCACGAATCTTCTTCACGCGCTTTTGCACGGCGAGGTATTCGAGGATGCGTTCTTTGACTTCTTCGAGACCATAGTGGTCGGCATCAAGAATGTCTTCCGCGCGCGCCAGGTCCAGGCGTACCTTGGTCTGGGCCTTCCACGGCACCTGCACCAGCCAGTCGATGTACGAGCGCACCACGGTGGCCTCGGCGGACATCGGCGACATCTGCTTGAGCTTGTTCAACTCGGCGGTGGCTTTGGTCAGGGCGTCTTTCGGCAGGCCGGCAGCATCGATGCGCTTTTTCAGCTCTTCGATTTCGTTGTGGCCTTCCTCGCTGTCGCCGAGTTCCTTCTGAATGGCCTTCATCTGCTCATTCAGGTAGTACTCGCGCTGGCTGCGCTCCATTTGTTTTTTGACACGACCACGGATGCGCTTCTCGACCTGGAGCAGATCGATTTAGGCATCCAGCAATGCCAGCACGTGTTCGACACGGGCCGAGAGGTCGATGATTTCAAGGATGTCTTGCTTCTGCTCGATCTTCAGCGCCATGTGCGCGGCCATGGTGTCGACCAGGCGGCTTGGCTCATCGATGCTATTGAGGGAAGACAGGACTTCAGCCGGGACTTTCTTGCCCAACTGCACATACTGCTCAAATTGCGAGAGCAGGCTGCGTACAAATACTTCGGACTCGCGCTCAGGCGCCTCGACTTCGTCGATCAGCACTACTTCAGCGCGCAGGTGGCCATCCACCTCCATGAAGCGCTCGACTGCACCGCGCTGCTCGCCTTCCACCAGCACCTTGACGGTGCCGTCAGGCAGTTTGAGCAGTTGCAGGACAGTGGCAATGGTGCCGACGCGATACAGGGCATCTTCGCCTGGATCATCATCAGCAGGATTTCTCTGGGCCAACAGCAGGATCTGCTTGTCGCCCGTCATCGCGGCCTCAAGGGCTTCGATAGACTTCTCGCGCCCCACGAACAGCGGGATAACCATGTGCGGATAGACGACGACATCACGCAACGGCAGGAGAGGCAATTCGATGGTTGTCTTCATGATTTCGCCTCTATGACAGTTGAAAAATAAACTTGAAACCAAGATGGGGGCTACGTGTAAAAAAAACAAGCTCAATGCTGGCAGTTACACGCAGTAAAAATCCTTATGAAAAACAAAGGGGCCCCTAGAGGCCCCTTGTTTGTACCGAAACTGCGAAACGCTTACGCGTCAGGCGCAGCCTTGGCAGTCGGCTCACTGTTTTCATAGATATACAGTGGCTTGGACTTGCCTTCTATAACGCTTTCGTCGATCACCACTTTACTCACCTCTGACTGCGAGGGGATCTCGTACATGGTGTCGAGCAATACGCCTTCGAGGATAGACCGCAGACCACGTGCACCGGTCTTGCGCTCCAGTGCCCGCTTGGCTACCGACTTGAGTGCGTCAGTACGGAACTCAAGGTCCACACCTTCCATCTCGAACAGCTTGGCATATTGCTTGGTCAGGGCGTTTTTCGGTTCGGTGAGGATCTGAATCAGAGCCGCCTCATCCAACTCGTCCAACGTGGCCAGGACCGGCAGACGGCCAACGAATTCCGGGATCAGACCGAACTTGACCAGATCGTCAGGCTCGACTTCACGCAGGGACTCGCCCACCTTCTTGCCTTCTTCCTTGCTGCGAACTTCTGCACTGAAACCGATGCCGCCACGGGTAGACCGTTGCTGAATAACCTTCTCCAGGCCGGAGAACGCACCGCCACAGATAAACAGGATGTTGCGCGTATCAACCTGAAGGAATTCCTGCTGCGGGTGCTTGCGGCCGCCTTGTGGCGGTACGGAAGCTACCGTGCCTTCGATCAGTTTCAACAGTGCCTGCTGCACGCCCTCACCGGAAACGTCCCGGGTGATCGACGGGTTGTCGGACTTGCGCGAGATCTTGTCGATTTCGTCGATGTAGACAATACCCATCTGGGCTTTCTCTACGTCGTAGTCGCACTTTTGCAGCAGTTTCTGAATGATGTTCTCGACATCCTCACCCACGTAACCGGCCTCAGTGAGGGTGGTGGCGTCGGCGATGGTGAACGGAACGTTCAGCAGGCGAGCGAGGGTTTCTGCAAGCAGGGTCTTACCCGAGCCTGTAGGACCGATCAGCAAGATGTTGCTCTTGCCGAGTTCGACTTCGTCGCCTTTCTTGTCACGCTGGTTCAGACGCTTGTAGTGGTTGTACACCGCTACGGCCAGAACCTTCTTTGCACGCTCTTGACCAATCACATACTGATCAAGGATGCCGCTGATTTCTTTAGGCGAAGGCAATTTATGCGCGCTGCTTTCGGCCTGGGCTTCCTGCACCTCCTCACGGATGATGTCATTGCACAGGTCGACGCACTCGTCGCAGATAAAGACCGAGGGGCCGGCAATCAATTTGCGCACTTCATGCTGGCTTTTGCCACAGAAGGAGCAATAGAGCAGCTTGCCGTTGTCCTCGCCGTTGCGGGTGTCAGTCATTCGTTCGATCCAAATCCGATAGGCTTGCAACACAAGATGAAGGCTTATGCGGGCTTTTTCAAGCCCGCCGATGATCGGAAAACCCGACCAGCCCTATTTTGAGCGGCTTATATTAAGCGGGGCGCTTTTCGATCACTGCGTCGATCAACCCGTATTCACGTGCGGCTTCGGCGCTCATGAAGTTGTCGCGGTTGGTGTCGCGCTCGATTTCTTCCAGGGTGTGCCCGCTGTGCTTGGCCATCAGCGTGTTGAGACGTTCGCGGATGAAGAGGATTTCCTTGGCGTGGATTTCGATGTCCGACGCCTGGCCCTGGAAACCGCCCAGTGGCTGGTGAATCATCACGCGCGAGTTCGGCAGGCAGTAACGCTTGCCCTCGGCACCTGCGGTCAGCAGGAACGCGCCCATGCTGCAGGCCTGGCCAATGCAGGTAGTCGATACGTTCGGCTTGATGAACTGCATGGTGTCGTAGATCGACATACCCGCTGTCACCGAACCGCCCGGCGAGTTGATGTAGAGATGGATGTCCTTGTCCGGGTTTTCCGCTTCAAGGAACAGCAGTTGCGCACAGATCAGGTTGGCCATGTAGTCCTCTACCGGGCCCACCAGAAAGATCACTCGCTCCTTGAGCAGGCGCGAGTAGATGTCGTAGGCGCGTTCGCCACGAGCGGACTGCTCGACAACCATCGGGACCAAGCCGCCTGCGGCCTGGATATCAGAGTTCTGCTGAATATAGGAATTACGGAACATGCTCTGCAGTTACTCCCAAATAGTCATGTCTTGAAAACGCATAAGCCAGCGCGAGGCTGGCTTATGGTTGTATTTCCAACGAGTTGGACAATCAGTCGGCTTGTGCTGCTTCCGCCGGTTTGACTGCTTCTTCGTAAGAGACCGCTTTATCGGTCACCTTAGCCTTCTGCAGAACAGTATCCACAACTTGTTCTTCCAGCACAACCGAACGTACTTCGTTCAGTTGCTGGTCGTTCTTGTAGTACCAAGCCACAACCTGCTCAGGCTCCTGGTAGGCCGAAGCCATTTCCTGGATCATTTCGCGAACGCGGTCTTCGTCAGGCTTGAGGTCGAACTGCTTGACCACTTCAGCCACGACCAGGCCCAGTACCACACGACGCTTGGCTTGCTCTTCGAACAGCTCGGCCGGCAGTTGGTCTGGCTTGATGTTGCCGCCGAACTGCTGAACAGCTTGTACGCGCAGGCGATCCACTTCGTTGGACAGCAGGGCCTTAGGCACTTCGATCGGGTTGGCAGCCAGCAGACCGTCCATGACCTGGTTCTTGACCTTGGATTTGATGGCCTGGCGCAGCTCGCGCTCCATGTTCTTGCGAACTTCGGTGCGGAAGCCTTCGATACCGGTTTCCTTGATACCGAACTGATTGAAGAACTCTTCGTTCAGCTCTGGCAGCTTAGGCTCGGAAACGCTGTTGACCGTCACGGTGAACTCGGCGGCTTTGCCAGCCAGGTCCAGGTTCTGGTAGTCAGCAGGGAAAGTCAGGTTCAGAACGCGCTCTTCACCGGCCTTGGCGCCGACCAGACCGTCTTCGAAACCAGGGATCATGCGGTTGGAACCCAGCACCAGCTGAGTACCCTTGGCGGAGCCGCCAGCGAACGCTTCGCCGTCAACCTTGCCCACGAAATCGATGTTCAGCTGGTCTTCGTTCTGGGCGGCACGGTCGGCCACTTCGAAACGAGTGTTCTGCTTGCGCAGGATTTCCAGCATGTTGTCCAGGTCCGAATCAGCCACTTCGGCGCTCAGGCGCTCGATAGCGATACCGTCGAAACCGGCCACTTCGAACTCAGGGAAGACTTCGAATACGGCAACGTACTCCAGGTCCTTGCCTGCTTCCAGGGACTTAGGTTCGATCGAAGGCGAACCAGCCGGGTTCAGCTTTTGCTCAACCACTGCTTCATAGAAGGAAGCCTGGATCACGTCACCGACGGCTTCATTGCGCGCATCAGCACCAAAACGGCGCTTGATTTCGCTCATTGGCACTTTGCCTGGACGGAAACCAGCGATCTTGGCCTTTTGGGCAGTCTGCTGCAGACGCTTGTTGACCGCAGTCTCGATGCGCTCAGCCGGCACGGTGATGCTCATGCGGCGCTCGAGAGCAGTAGTATTTTCAACAGAAACTTGCATGGATATTCCTCGTTGCACAGACGTTAGCCGGCCATTTCCGACCCCAATCAAGGGCATGCATTCTAGTGGGTCAAACTCAAGAAGTCACCCTACTGGAAATACGCCCGTAAACAGCCGGCAATTTATCGGTACGAAGGCACTGTCGCGCCCCGCCCCGGTGACAAATAAAGCCAATCACGCCAGGGCTCTGCGCCGCCCCTTCTATATATAGAAGGGGTCGTCACCCATCTCCCTGACGCCCACCCCGCAGTGAGGGCAGATAGACAACGCAGCATCATCGAGACACATAAATACGATGAAATGCACCGCCATCGCGACCCAGAACCTGCAGCCACGAAAATCCGAACCGCCAAAACCAAAAAAGGCGCCAGACTGTTAAATCTGGCGCCTTTCGAATATGGGGTGGACGAAGGGGATCGAACCCTCGACAACGGGAGTCACAATCCCGTGCTCTACCAACTGAGCTACGCCCACCATATTGCGTTAACAAAGAAACCAAACCACTTCTTTGTCGAGCCCTACCCTGCGTATAGACCGAGTAAAGCTTTATTGGTGCGGATGAAGAGACTCGAACTCTTACGCCTCGCGGCGCTGGAACCTAAATCCAGTGTGTCTACCAATTCCACCACATCCGCGCTTGAAGCTCTTAAAGCAAAGGCGCCAGACGATTAATCTGGCGCCTTTTCAAAATATGGGGTGGACGAAGGGGATCGAACCCTCGACAACGGGAGTCACAATCCCGTGCTCTACCAACTGAGCTACGCCCACCATATAGCGCTACTTGTGCCAAAGCTGCCTAATGGCGCACCCGGCAGGACTCGAACCTGCGACCATCCGCTTAGAAGGCGGATGCTCTATCCAGCTGAGCTACGGGCGCCTTATTAATCTGTACTCTTGGAGGATTACAAACTAAGTGCTTCCAGCCTTACAGAACAACGATTCTGCTCGACCTTCTTAACCAGTGCTAGGCTGTGCCCGACAAGTGCGACGAATAGTATAGAGGGCCTGGAAACCCGTCAAATCTTTTTTGAAAAAAATTCATTTTATTTAAGGGGTTAGGCCAATTTGCGGACCAAGCGCCTTTGCCCTCACGTCATGGCGTGCGAGAATGCGCGCACTTTTCCTCCCCCTCTCGATGGTTAATCACGCGTAATGACTGCACAACTTATCGACGGCAAATCAATCGCCGCCAGCCTGCGCCAGCAGATCGCCAAACGAGTCACCGAGCGCAGCCAACAAGGCTTGCGCACGCCTGGCCTCGCGGTGATCCTGGTCGGCAGCGATCCTGCCTCTCAGGTTTATGTCTCGCACAAGCGTAAAGACTGTGAAGAGGTCGGCTTTATTTCCAAGGCCTACGACCTGCCTGCCGACACCACCCAGCAGGCCCTGACCGACCTGATCGACAGCCTCAACGACGACCCGGCGATGGACGGCATCCTCCTGCAATTGCCATTGCCTGCGCACCTCGACGCATCCAAGTTGCTGGAACGCATCCGCCCAGACAAAGACGTCGACGGTTTCCATCCTTATAACGTCGGTCGCCTGGCCCAGCGTATCCCGCTGCTGCGCCCGTGCACGCCCAAAGGCATCATGACCCTGCTGGAAAGCACCGGTGTCGACCTGTACGGCCTCGACGCCGTTGTTGTCGGCGCGTCCAACATCGTGGGCCGCCCCATGGCCATGGAGTTGCTGCTGGCCGGTTGCACCGTGACCGTGACCCACCGCTTCACCAAGGACCTCGCCGGCCACGTTGGCCGTGCCGATCTGGTCGTTGTGGCCGCCGGCAAGCCGGGACTGGTCAAGGGCGAATGGATCAAGGAAGGCGCCATCGTCATCGACGTGGGCATCAACCGCCAGGAAGACGGCAAGCTGGTGGGTGACGTAGTGTACGAGACCGCCCTGCCCCGCGCTGGCTGGATCACCCCGGTGCCAGGCGGCGTTGGCCCGATGACCCGTGCCTGCCTGCTGGAAAATACCCTGTATGCAGCCGAAACCCTGCACGACTAATAACCAGCAGCACTGAAAAAGCCCTGCCTTATCGCAGGGCTTTTTATTGCCCGGAAGAAAACCTGTTTTTTCTTAGTTTTTAAGCACTTTCGTCTGGTTTTAGAAGAACATTCGACAGTCTCTCGTCCATACTCCTAAAATGTAACGCCATTTGTCACAAAACCCGTTTCCCAACGGTATTTCTTACTTTTTTAGCGAGTTCATCCGCGTGAAAATTCGTCTTTCTATTGTCAGCCTATTTTTTGTTTTCACAGGCACCTTTGCGCACGCCGCCGAATCCACCCTGGCGCCGCGTGATCCGTCCAAACTGCAGATCGCTTCCGGCAGCGCCATGCTGGTGGATCTGCAAACCAACAAGGTCATCTACGCCAGCAACCCCGACGTGGTGGTGCCTATCGCCTCGGTGAGCAAGCTGATGACGGGCCTGATCGTGCTCGAAGCCAAGCAGAACATGGACGAGTACATCGACATCAACATCACCGACACACCGGAAATGAAAGGTGTGTTCTCGCGCGTGAAGATCGGCAGTCAGATGCCGCGCAAAGAGATGCTGCTGATCGCCCTGATGTCCTCGGAAAACCGCGCCGCCGCGAGCCTGGCGCACCACTATCCGGGCGGCTACGCGGCTTTTATTGCCGCGATGAACGCCAAGGCCAAGGCTCTGGGCATGACCAGCACCCATTATGTTGAGCCCACCGGCCTGTCGATCCACAACGTGTCCACCGCCCGTGACCTGAGCAAGCTGCTGGCCTACGCACACAAGTTTCCAATGCTGAGCCAGCTGAGCACCACCAAGGAAAAGACCGTAGCGTTCCGCAAGCCCAACTACACCCTGGGCTTCTCCAACACCGACCACCTGATCAATCGCGCCAACTGGGATATCAAGCTGACCAAGACCGGCTTTACCAACCAGGCTGGCCATTGCCTGGTACTGGTGACGAGCATGGGGAATCGCCCGGTGTCGCTGGTAATCCTGGATGCGTTCGGCAAATTCACGCACTTTGCCGATGCCAGCCGTATTCGTAGCTGGGTTGAAACCGGCAAGGGCGGCTCGGTGCCGGACGTTGCGCTGCGCTACAAGGCTGACAAGAACCTGAAGAACCGCGCGAACGCAGCCGAAGTCCGCCGCTAAAGAACACCGAAGACCCCATGTGGGAGGAGCAATCCCCCTCCCACATTTTTATCTGTGTTCCGCCAGCACTTTGAGTGCCTGCGCAGCCGCCTGCTCCTGCCCGGCCTGGGCCGTCGCATTCGCCGCATCCCGCCAACGCTGCGCATCCACATTGGCCGGCAACTGGCTCGGGCGCTGGTTGAGGATTGCCCAGTGCCCGGCGCTGTTCCACTTCGACTCAAAGTCGCTGAAGCTCATCAGCAGGCGTCGGTCCATGCCTGAGCGCAACAGCACCGTGCTTTTCTGCTGGTTGAAACCCACCACGACCACGTAGTGCGCGTCAGACAACAGGCCGCCGCCAATCCGTGCCATCACCGGGTAACCCGCCGCCACCTGCGCCAGAACCGCGGTCAGCTTGGCGTCCAGCGGGTACACCATCAGCCCGTACTCACGGGCCAGCACCTGCATGTTGCGCTCCAGGTCCGCTTCACCGCCCGGCAAATGCAACGGCTTATCCAACAGGCCCGGTGTCATGACAATGCCTTGTTGCGACAGCATGCTGGCTAACGCCGTAGGACCACTCTGATAAGCCTCGCTGCGAAAGGTCGGCACACCATTGAGTTCGACACGTTCCGGCAGGCCCGGAAGTTTCGACGGATGCCCGGAACAGGCCGCGAGCCCTATGACACAGGCCAGCAACAAGGATGTTTTAACGTTCGACCGTAACCGCAATTTTTTACTCTCTTGATCAACTGCCGGTGAGGGCCCTGATCATAGGACGCTCTGCCACGCGGGTATAGCCCACAGGCTTAGTAAAGCGTCGTGGATAGAGCAAACGAGTTGGTCGAACACGACCATTGGTCAATAGCAGGCAACCACCGGGTAGCTAGACTGTCCATTGAGAAGACTGTGTGTGCCCCCTGCGGGGCGAAAGGAGGCCAAAATGAGCCTTGCAACAACGATTTTCCTGTTGATCTGCGGATGGCTGGCGGTAGCCAGCGCCATGTTGTGGGGGGTGTTGCGCATTACCCGCCGGCACCATCACCCCCACGTCAAACCTGCGGCGCCCGCCAAGCCCCATAGAGCGGCGGTGCACCACGCCTAGCCAGGCATGCAATTGAAATCCTGAGTTGCTGCGACTTCCTTACCGTGCCCATCCCTCAGGGATGCTCGCACGGTGGTGCCCAGGCTGGACTCCACCAGGGTGTAATGCTCACCCGCCTTGAAATGCTTGTACTCGACACGGCCCTGGCAGTCCTGCTGGTTGTCGTCGCCAGCCTCTTCCTCGAATAACGTCACATCCAGGCGATGATCTCCAGGCGCCACTTCAAAAAAGCGGCCGTCATCCACGCGCTTGCCATCCACGCGTTCGGCCATCAGGTCATTCGGTGCTTCCTCTTTCAAACCAATCCAGGCTTCGCTCGGATCAGCCTTCGGGATTGGGCCCGCACACGCCGACAACAACAAAACAGCGCCAAGGGCAGGGATCAACAACAGAGGTTTCAGTGACATGGCAGGGCTCCAAAGGGCATCAATAAAAAGTCGTATCCGATGGGTCACAAGCTTGGCGAGCCGCCCTTTGTAGAACAAATGAATACATATGAAACGATCTTCAGCCCTTAACTAAATGTTCCTTCACCTGGCTGAAAGGCGCGTGTTAGGTGGGTCGGGCAAGACTGCCGGGGTTTGCAATCCTGCTCCCTCGGAGGTTCACGCATGCTCGGGCTGGTAAAGACCGCACTGCAAAAGCCGTACACGTTTATCGTGTTGGCCATATTCATCTGCATCATCGGGCCGATGGCGGCCCTGCGAACCCCCACCGACGTGTTCCCCGACATCGGCATCCCGGTGGTCGCCGTGGTCTGGCAGTACAACGGCCTGTCGCCGGACGCCATGGCCGGTCGGGTGATCTACACCTACGAACGCTCCCTGAGCACCACCGTCAACGACATCGAACATATCGAATCGCAATCCCTGCCCGGCATGGGCATCGTGAAGATTTTCTTCCAGCCCGGCGTCGACATCCGCACTGCCAACGCCCAAGTGACCGCCGTGTCACAGACCGTGCTCAAGCAGATGCCACCGGGTATCACGCCGCCGCTGATCCTCAACTACAGCGCCTCCACGGTGCCGATCCTGCAAATGGCGTTCTCCAGCCCGACGCTGTCGGAAGCCAGGATTCGCGACCTGGTACAGAACAATATCCGCCTGCCCCTCAGCGCTCTCCCCGGCCTGGCCATGCCCACGCCAATGGGCGGCAAACAGCGCCAGATCACCCTCGATCTCGACCCCCAGGCGCTGGCTGCCAAGGGCTTGTCGGCCCAGGATGTGGGCAATGCCCTGGCGCTGCAGAACCAGATCATTCCGGTGGGCACCGCCAAACTCGGCCCCAACGAATACACGATCCTGCTCAACAACAGCCCCAAGGCTATCGATGAGCTCAACGACCTGCCGATCAAGACCGTCGACGGCGCGCTGATCACCATCGGCCAGGTTGCCCATGTGCGCGACGGCTCGCCGCCGCAGACCAACATCGTGCGCGTCGACGGCCATCGCGCGGTGCTGATGCCGGCGTTGAAAAACGGCAGCATTTCCACCCTGTCGATCATCGACGGTATCCGCAAGATGCTGCCGCGCATCAACGAAACCCTGCCGCCGTCACTGAAAACCTCGTTGCTGGGCGACGCGTCGGTGTTCGTCAAGCAATCGGTGGGCAGCGTGGCCCAGGAAGGCATCATCGCCGCGCTGCTGACCAGTGCGATGATCCTGCTGTTCCTCGGCAGCTGGCGCTCCACGCTCATTATTGCGGCGTCGATTCCCCTGGCGGTGCTGTCGGCCATTGCGCTGCTGGCCGTCAGCGGACAAACCCTCAACGTCATGACCCTCGGCGGGCTGGCGTTGGCGGTGGGGATCCTGGTGGACGACGCCACGGTGACCATCGAAAACATCAACTGGCACCTGGAGCAAGGCAAGGCGGTGAAGACCGCGATCCTCGACGGCGCCGCGCAAATTGTCGGCCCGGCGTTCGTCTCACTGCTGTGCATCTGCATCGTGTTCGTGCCGATGTTCCTGCTGCAAGGCATCGCCGGTTATCTGTTCCGGCCGATGGCGCTGGCGGTGATCTTTGCCATGGCCAGCTCGTTCATTCTCTCGCGCACCTTGGTGCCGACACTGGCGATGTTCCTGCTCAAGCCACATATGCCGGAGCCAGGTGCCGGACATCACCCTGAAGACGAATTCATCAACCACCATGAGGGCGAGCAGCACAAGAAACCGCGCAATGCCGCGCTGCAAGCCGTGCTGAATTTCCAGCAAGGTTTCGAGCGCCACTTCTCGAATATCCGCGACACCTACCATGGCTTGCTGACGTTGGCCCTGGGTCATCGCAAGCGCTTTATCGTGGGCTTTCTGGCCTGTGTGCTCGCCTCATTCCTGCTAATACCCAGCCTTGGCCAGGACTTTTTCCCGGCGACGGATGCCGGTGCGCTGGCCTTGCATGTGCGCCTGCCGCTGGGCACGCGCATCGAAGAAAGCGCTGCCGCCTTCGACCGCATCGAAGCACGGATCCGTGAAGTGATCCCCGCCGAGGAACTGGACACCATCGTCGATAACATCGGCATCCCGCTCAGCGGCATCGACATGGCCTACAGCAGCAGCGGCACCATCGGCCCGCAGGATGGCGACATTCAGGTCAGCCTGAAAAAACACCACGCACCCACCGCCGACTACGTGAAAAAACTGCGTGAAGCGCTGCCACAAAGTTTCCCCGGCAGCCACTTCGCGTTCCTGCCGGCGGACATCAGCAGCCAGATCCTCAACTTCGGCGCGCCGGCGCCGCTGGACGTAAAAATCTCTGGGCGCAGCGATGAAGAAAACCGCGCCTACGCCGTCGAGTTGGAACGTCGCCTGCAACACGTGCCCGGCATCGCCGACCTGCGCATCCAGCAGTCCACCGGCTACCCGTCGCTGCAGGTGAATGTCGACCGCATGCGCGCCAACGGCCTTGGCATTACCGAGCGGGACGTGACCAACAGCATGGTTGCCTCCCTCGCCGGCAGTTCGCAAACCGCGCCGACCTTCTGGCTCAACCCGGCCAACGGCGTGTCCTATTCCATCGTCGCCGCCACCCCGCAATACCGCCTCGACAGCCTGCCGTCACTGGAAGCCCTGCCGGTGACCGGCGCCGATGGCCAGTCACAGATCCTCGGCGGCGTGGCAACCATCTCCCGCGTGCAAAGCCCGGCGGTGGTGACCCACTACAACATCGAACCGACCCTGGACCTGTACGCCAACGTGCAAGGCCGCGACCTCGGCGGCGTGGCCCGCGACGTGCAAAAAGTGCTGGATGACACCGCGTCCCTGCGCCCCAAAGGCGCGGTGATCAGCCTGCATGGGCAAATCGATGCGCTGCATGAAGCCTTCAGCGGCCTGAGCCTCGGCCTGCTCGGCGCGGTGGTGCTGATCTACCTGCTGATCGTGGTCAACTTCCAGTCGTGGGCCGACCCGTTTGTGATCATTACGGCCTTGCCTGCGGCACTCGCAGGGATCGTGTGGATGCTGTTCCTCAGCGGCACCTCATTGTCGGTGCCGGCGCTCACCGGAGCCATCTTGTGCATGGGCGTCGCCACGGCCAACTCGATCCTGGTGGTGAGCTTCTGCCGTGAGCGCCTGGCCGAACATGGTGATGCGTTGAAGGCCGCCATGGAGGCCGGTTACACGCGCTTCCGCCCGGTGTGCATGACTGCCCTGGCGATGATCATCGGCATGTTGCCCCTGGCGATTTCCGAAGAGCAGAACGCCCCGCTCGGGCGCGCCGTTATCGGCGGTTTGATCTTCGCCACCCTCGCCACGTTGTTGTTTGTTCCCGTGGTCTTCAGCCTGGTCCACGGTCGTCACCCTACTCGCGCAGTTGCAGGAGAAACCCCACATGTCGTCTGATCACAAACCCTCGCGCAAGCGTCTGATGCTCATGGGTGTCGGCGGCCTGACCCTGGCCGCCCTGTTGGTCGCCAACGGCTTGCATGCCCGCACGCTGCACGAACAATCGGTCACCGCCTGGACCGAGACCGCCGCCATCCCGCAGGTGATGGTGTTCCAGCCCAAGCAGAATGTGGCCGGCGACACCTTGCGCCTGCCGGCGCACCTGGAAGCCTGGAGCAAGGCACCGATCCACGCCCGCGTCAGCGGCTATTTGAAGGACTGGAAAGTCGACATCGGCAGCCAGGTCAAGGCCGGGCAAGTCCTCGCTGAAATCGACAGCCCCGACCTCGATCAGCAACTGGCACAAACCCGTGCACGCCTGGTGCAGGAACAGGCCAATGCACGCCTGGCAGAAACCACCGCCACGCGCTGGCAAAACCTGTTGGCCAGCCATTCGGTCTCGCGCCAGGAGGCCGATGAAAAAACCTCCAACGCCGCTGCCGCAAAGGCCAACGCCGAGGCCGCCGCTGCCGACTATGCACGACTGTCCGCCCTGGAAAGCTACAAGACGCTGCGCGCACCGTTCGCCGGCACCATCACCGCGCGCAACACCGATATCGGCCAATTGATCAAGGCCGACACCGACAGCGATCCGGAACTGTTCAACATCGCCGACACCCACCAATTGCGCCTCTATGTGCCGGTGCCGCAGAACTACGCGGCGGTCATCCATCCCGGCCTTGAAGCCGAGCTGACCGTGCCCGAGCATCCCGGCAAGCACTTCAAGGCGCGCTTGATCGGTGATTCCACCGCCATCGACCGCCGCTCCGGCACCCTGCTCGCCCAGTTCGTCGCCGACAACCCCAACGGCGAATTGCTGCCCGGTGATTATGCCGAGGCTACTCTGCCGATTCCGGCCGATACCCATGGCGTGAGCATCCCGGCCAGCGCGCTGATCTTCCGCGCCCAGGGCACCCAGGTGGCGGTGCTGGATGGGCAGAACCATGTGCACCTGCAAGCCATCCATATCGGCCTCGACCTAGGCGAACGCCTGGTGATCGACCAAGGTTTGAAGCCCGCCGACCGCATCGTCGACAACCCGCCCGATGCGTTGCGCGAAGGTGATCCCGTACAACTCGCCGATGCCTCCGGAGGTGCACATGCGCATAAGGCTTAAACCGCTCGCCGCGTTGATGCTGCTGACCTTACAAGGCTGCTCGATGGCCCCGACCTACAAGGTCCCGGCGATTGACCTGCCGGCCAACTACCGCGAACAGACCAGCGACGGCCCCTGGCACAGCGCGCAGCCGTCCGACCAACTGGCCCCCGAATGGTGGACGCTCTACAACGACACGCGCCTGAATGACCTGCAGCAGCAACTGCTCAAGGCCAACCCGGACTTGGCGGCGGCGCTGGCGCACTTCGATGCGTCCCAAGCCTATGCCAGTCAGCTACATGCCGGGCTGTTCCCACAGATCACCGCCAGCGCACAACCGTTGCGCCAGCGCCAATCTGACTCGCGGCCGTTGCGGGGGAATACACAACCGTCGGTGTACAACAGCAACACCGCCGGTTTTTCGTTGAGTTACGACCTGGACCTGTGGGGCAAAATTCGCAATCAGGTCGCGAACGGTGACGCCCAGGCGCAAGCGTCCGGGGATGACCTGGCGGTGGCGCGCCTGAGTTTGCAGCGTCAGTTGGCGACTTTGTACGTGCAGCTCAATGGGCTGGATGCGCAGAGCCGGATTCTTACTGGCTCGCTGGAGGATTTCAGCCAGGCACTGCAACTGACCCGCAGCCGTTACGAGGGCCAGATAGCCTCGGAGCTGGACCTGACCCGGGCGCAAAATCAATTGGCGCAGGCCAAGGCGCAATTGGATGAGGTACGCGGCCAACGCAACCTCACCGAGCACGCCATCGGTGAATTGGTAGGTGTGGCAGCCAGCGACTTCACGCTGCCACCCGGCCAGCAACTGATCGCCCTGCCGGGAATTCCGTCGCAGTTGCCAAGCCACCTGCTGCAACGTCGCCCGGATATTGCGGCGGCAGAGCGCCGGGTGTTTGCGGCCAACGCGAATATCGGCGTAGCCAAGGCGGCATGGTATCCGGACTTCAGCTTGACCGGGTTGATAGGCGGACAGACGCAGGGCGTTGGCAACCTGCTGTCGGCGGGTAATCGGTATTGGGCGCTGGGGCCGTTGGTAAATGTGCCGATCTTTGATGGCGGGCGCCTGAGCGCCAATGAACGCCAGGCCAAGGCCGAGTTTGAAGAAGCGTCCGCGCAGTACCGCAGCCAGGTGCTGAAGGCCGTGCGCGAGGTGGAAGATAACCTCGCGCAACTGCGGGATTTGCAGCAGCAAGCGCAGGATGAGCAAGCGGCGGCGGACGCGGCGCAACACACGCAATCGCTGGCGATGAACAGCTATCAAGCGGGTGCGGTGAGTTACCTGGATGTGGTGACAGCGCAGACGGCGGCGTTGCAAGCGCAGCGGACATTGCAGGCGGTGCAGACACGGCAGTTGCAGGCCAGTGTAGGACTCATGACTGCACTCGGCGGCGGCTGGCAACCTGGCGCCTGACATCACCTCCAGGCACAGTTCAAGCTAAATCCAGGAGAGAGCTTGCCCCCGATAGCGGTGAAACAGCCAGTTTATCCGTAGCTGAGCCACCGCAATCGGGAGCAAGCCCCCTCCCACACTAGCCCCGCGTCAGACACACAATGTATGAACACCGCTGAACCAATGTGGGAGGGGGCTTGCCCCCGATAGCGTCCTTCCAGACACATCCTGCCAAAAGCCCGCCCATCAACCTCTTGCTCTCCAATCTAGCCTCTCTAAGCACATCTAGAGAGGGCCAGGGAATGGCAGATTTACCCGCTTCACACCGCCTGCGCATCGGTCGATTCAGCGACCCCAACCGCATCTACCTCATCACCACCAACACCCACGAACGCATACCGATATTCGACAATTTCCAGCTCGCTCGCCTGGTGGTCTGGCAATTTCGGTTGGCCCAGTACCAAGGGCTGGCCAACTCGCTGGCGTGGGTCATCATGCCGGACCATTTCCATTGGCTGCTTGAACTGAAAAAAGGCTCGCTGACGGACTTGATGTGCCAGGTGAAGTCAAAAAGCACCAGGACCGTCAATGCCCTGAGCGGTCGCAAGGGACGGCTTTGGCAAGAAAGCTTTCATGACCGCGCACTGCGCAAGGAAGATGACTTGGTGAAAATGGCCCGGTATGTGGTGGCTAATCCATTGCGGGCGGGCTTGGTCGAGCGGATTGGCGACTACCCACTGTGGGATGCCATCTGGGTTTAACGTCAAACACAGTTCAAATGTGGGAGGGGGCTTGCTCCCGATTGCGGTAGGTCAGCCAGCTTATCTGTACTGATACACCGCAATCGGGAGCAAGCCCCCTCCCACATTTTTTACCCGCATTTCAAGCCGCGAGTTTGCCGCTGGCGATGGCTGCCGATGCAGCCACCATGGCGCGCAGCAAGACCGCACACCCCGCCGCCAGATCATCGGGGGCGGCATTCTCGATCTCGTTATGGCTGATCCCCCCCTCACACGGCACAAAGATCATCCCCGCAGGCCCCAACTCGGCGACAAAAATCGCGTCGTGCCCTGCCCCACTGACGATGTCCATGTTCGACAAGCCCAGCCCATTTGCCGCATCGCGCACGGCGTCGACGCAGCCTTTGTCGAAGTACAGCGGCGGGAAGTCAGCCGTGGGTTCCATTTCAAAACTCAACCCGTGCTTGGCACAGGTCTCGTCAATCACCTTGCGCACCTCGGCAATCATCGAATCCAACCGCGCCGGTTCCAAGTGACGAAAGTCCAAGGTCATGCGCACTTCGCCAGGAATGACGTTGCGTGAACCGGGATACGCCTGCAGGCAACCGACGGTCCCGCACGCATGGGGCTGATGCCCCAGCGCCGCCGCATTGACCGCAGCCACCACCGCTGCCGCGCCGACCAGGGCGTCCTTGCGCAGGTGCATCGGCGTCGGCCCCGCATGCGCTTCAACGCCGCGCAGTTTCAGGTCGAACCACTTTTGCCCGAGGGCGCCGAGCACCACGCCGATGGTCTTCTTCTCGTCCTCCAGAATCGGCCCTTGTTCGATATGCGCTTCGAAATACGCACCGACCTTGTGCCCACTCTCAGGACGGGTTCCCGCGTAGCCAATCGCATTCAGCGCATCACCCACGCTGACGCCGTCCGCATCAACCTTGGCCAAGGTATCGGCCAGGGTGAATTTCTCGGCAAATACCCCCGAGCCCATCATGCACGGCGGGAAGCGCGAGCCTTCCTCGTTGGTCCACACCACCACTTCCAAGGGCGCCTCGGTTTCGATCTTGAGGTCATTGAGCGTACGCAGCACCTCCACTCCCGCCAGCACGCCAAAGCAGCCATCGAACTTGCCACCTGTGGGCTGGGTGTCGATATGGCTGCCGGTCATCACCGGCGGCAGGTTGGGATTACGACCGGGACGGCGCGCGAAGATATTGCCGATGCCGTCGACGGTCACGATGCAACCAGCGTCTTCGCACCACTGCACAAACAGGTCGCGGGCCTTGCGGTCGAGGTCGGTGAGGGCCAGGCGGCACACGCCGCCCTTGGGAGTGGCACCGAGTTTGGCCAGGTCCATCAGCGACTGCCACAAGCGGTCGCGGTTGATGTGCTGGTGGGTCGATTGCAGAACGTCAAGGGCAGCGTTCATGGGGATCTCCTCAAGCGTGTATTTCTTATGAATTGACAACGACCGGGCTGGCTCCGCGCCTGGCATTCAGGCCGTAATACAACAAACCGCCCAAGGCCGAACCGGTAAACCAGCCGTAGCTGTAGAACCAGCTGAACGCATCACTGCCCAGGGACAGCAACGTCAACACCACCGGCACGCCAAAGGCGATGAAGCCGCTCCAGTTCCACGCCGGGTACACGTCATCGCGGTACAAACCGGCCAGGTCCAGTTGCTGTTTGCGGGTGATGAAGTAGTCCACCACCATGATCCCGGCGATCGGGCCCAGCAGGCTTGAGTAGCCCAGCAACCAGTTGGAATAGACCGTTTCCAGGCTCACATCCGAGACGATCAGCCCGAGTTTTTTCAGCAGCTCATGGCCCATCAACGCCAGCCCGACCAGGCCGGTAAGGATCACCGCCGTGGTGCGGTTGATCAGCTTGGGCGCGATGTTCTGGAAGTCGTTGGTGGGCGAGACGATGTTCGCGGCGGTGTTGGTGGACAAGGTCGCGACGATGATCAGCGCCATCGCCACGGCCACCCACACCGGGCTCTGGATATGCCCGATCAGGGTCACGGGATCGGACACGCTGACGCCCACCAGTTTCACCGAGGCGGCGGTCATGATCACACCGAGGGCGGCGAACAGGAACATGGTCAGCGGCAGGCCGAAAATCTGCCCGAGGATCTGGTCCTTCTGGCTTTTGGCGTAGCGGCTGAAGTCGGGAATATTCAGCGACAAGGTGGCCCAGAAGCCCACCATCGCAGTCAGGCCGGCCATGAAGTAACCGGTAAGGCTCGCGCCCTCGGGACGCTTGGGCGGGATCGCCATCAGTTCGCTGAGCGACACATTCGGCATCGCCCACACCAGCAGACCAATGCCCACCGCCACCAGCAACGGCGCCGACAGGGTTTCCAGGCGCTTGATCGACTCGGCGCCCCGCAGCACCACCCACAAATTCAGGCACCAGAAAATCATGAAGCCGATCACTTCACCGGTACCGCCGAGGGACTTCCATCCCTCGAAAATCGAGCCCAGGAACAGGTGAATCGCCAGCCCGCCAAACATGGTCTGGATCCCGAACCAGCCGCACGCCACCAGCGCGCGGATCAGGCACGGCACGTTGGAACCGAGGATGCCGAAGGACGAACGCAGCAACACCGGAAACGGAATGCCGTACTTGGTGCCGGGGAAGGCGTTAAGGGTCAGCGGGATCAGCACCACGATATTGGCGAGCAAAATCGCCATCAGCGCCTCGCCCACCGACAACCCGAAATACGCGGTGAGCACCCCGCCCAGGGTGTAGGTGGGCACGCAGATCGACATGCCGACCCACAGCGCGGTGATGTGCCACTTGTTCCAGGTGCGTTCGTGCACCTTGGTCGGTGCCATGTCGTGGTTGTAGCGAGGACTGTCGAGGACGTCGGGGCCGGCGTCGAGTTCGTACAGGCCGTTGCGCTCAATGACTTGCGATCTGTTCTGTTGCATGGCCGCTCCACGGTTTTTTCGAATTATTGTTGCTCACCCCGCGCTGAACGCTGGGTGGCCGGAGTACCTCGTAAACAACATGACATCACGGGTCCGGCCAGCCGCCACTGCACTCAATAACCGTGCCGACAACCACCCTTTAACCCGCACCGCTTATATAACTCGCTGATGTTAATCAGCTTTCCGATTGTGCCTGCGGTACTTGCCGCGCTACTCAGGCTAAATAACGCGCCAGTTATCCGAACGGTCAGGACTCAATCTGGTGCACCACAATTATTTTTATTTACCGACCCCGTCAAGAGGCATGTCTCAAGCGTCTGATTTGCAATAAGAAATGTTGCTCATATTAATAACCTGTCAAGTGCGTCAAAATGGTGAGAGACCGCTACATTTTGGTGATTTTGTATTTTTATCCTTATAAATCAATATATTAAATACGATATATGCTTATAAAAAATCTTCTTGCTCTATCGAAAAACTCGGGCTAGTTTCTATTCCTGTCACCGATGACAGGAATTAACCGAACATCGGCGCGTAGCCATACAACACTTAGAACTGGCACAAGCCGGTCAAGCCTGTGAGGAACTCGACATGTCGCTGTTGATCCGTGGCGCCACCGTTATTACCCATGATGAAAGTTACCGCGCCGATGTTTTATGCGCAGGCGGTCTGATTCGCGCCATTGGCACGGACTTGGATATTCCCGCCGGCACTGAACAACTCGACGGCAGCGGCCAATATTTGATGCCCGGCGGCATCGACCCCCATACCCATATGCAACTGCCCTTCATGGGCACGGTGGCCAGTGAAGATTTTTTCAGCGGCACGGCGGCGGGTTTGGCGGGAGGCACCACCTCGATCATCGACTTCGTGATTCCCAACCCGCAGCAATCGTTGATGGAAGCGTTCCATCAGTGGCGTGGCTGGGCGCAAAAGTCTGCGTCCGACTACGGCTTCCATGTGGCAATTACCTGGTGGAGCGAACAGGTGCGCGAGGAAATGGCCGAGCTGGTCAGCCATCACGGCATTAACAGCTTCAAGCATTTCATGGCCTACAAGAACGCAATCATGGCGGCCGACGACACCCTGGTGGCCAGCTTCGAACGCTGCCTGGAACTCGGCGCCGTGCCCACCGTGCATGCGGAAAACGGCGAGTTGGTGTACCACCTGCAACGCAAGCTGATGGCCCAGGGCATCACCGGGCCGGAAGCGCACCCGCTGTCGCGCCCGTCCCAGGTGGAAGGCGAAGCGGCCAGCCGCGCCATTCGTATCGCCGAGACCATCGGCACGCCGCTGTACCTGGTGCACGTGTCTACCAAGGAGGCGCTGGATGAAATTACCTACGCCCGGGGCAAGGGCCAGGCGGTCTACGGCGAAGTGCTCGCCGGCCACCTGTTGCTGGACGACAGCGTCTACCAGCACCCCGACTGGCAAACCGCCGCCGGCTATGTGATGAGCCCGCCGTTCCGTCCGCGCGGGCATCAGGAAGCGCTGTGGCATGGCCTGCAATCCGGCAACCTGCACACCACCGCCACCGACCACTGCTGCTTCTGCGCCGAGCAAAAAGCTGCCGGGCGTGATGATTTCAGCAAGATTCCCAACGGCACCGCCGGTATCGAAGACCGCATGGCGCTGCTGTGGCACGAAGGGGTCAACACCGGGCGCCTGTCGATGCAGGGGTTCGTCGCGCTGACCTCCACCAACACCGCGAAGATCTTCAATCTCTACCCGCGCAAAGGCGCGATCCGCGTGGGTGCGGATGCCGACCTGGTGCTGTGGGATCCCGAAGGTACGCGGACCATTTCCGCCAAGACCCACCATCAGAAGGTCGACTTCAACATCTTCGAAGGCAAGACCGTGCGCGGCGTGCCGAGCCACACCATCAGCCAGGGCAAGCTGGTCTGGGCCGATGGCGACCTGCGCGCCGAGCGCGGGGCCGGGCGCTATGTGGAACGGCCGGCGTATCCGTCGGTGTTTGAGCAGTTGAGCAAGCGGGCGGAGCATTCCAGGCCGGTTGCTGTGAAGCGCTGAGACTTGCCCCCGATGAAGCCCGAACCGGCAACAAAAATGCCCACTTAGAGGCAATCCAAAAAAACCGTGAGGCCAACACCGTGATCCAGACCCTGACCCACCTCCCCCATCCCCATGAAGACGGGGCCACCCTCGCCAGCCACTTCACCGACCTGGCGCCGCCCCTCAACGCCCGCCAGGCCCAACTGGAAGCCTCGCGCTGCCTGTATTGCTACGACGCCCCTTGCGTGAACGCATGCCCCAGCGAAATCGACATCCCGTCGTTCATCCGCAATATCCACACCGACAACGTCCAGGGCGCCGCGCAGAAAATCCTCTCGGCCAACATCCTCGGCGGCAGTTGCGCGCGAGTCTGCCCGACAGAAATCCTCTGCCAGCAAGCCTGTGTCCGTAACAACGCCGACGAATGCGCACCGGTGCTGATCGGCCTGTTGCAGCGCTACGCCATCGATAATGCACACTTCAGCGAACACCCGTTCCAGCGCGCCGCACCGACCGGTAAACGCATCGCCGTGGTCGGCGCAGGTCCCGCAGGGCTGGCCTGTGCCCATCGTGCCGCCCTGCACGGGCATGACGTGGTGATCTTCGAAGCGCGGGAAAAAGCCGGCGGCCTGAATGAATACGGAATCGCCAAGTACAAGCTGGTGGACGACTTCGCCCAGAAGGAACTGGACTTCCTCCTGCAGATCGGCGGCATCGAAATCCGCCACGGCCAGCGCCTGGGCGACAACCTGACCTTGAGCGAACTGCACCAGCAATTCGACTCGGTGTTCCTCGGCCTGGGCCTGGCTGCGAGCAAGCAACTCGGCTTACCCCATGAGGACGCACCCGGCCTGCTCGCTGCCACCGACTATATCCGTGAACTGCGCCAGGCCGATGACCTGACCCAACTGCCCCTGGCCGACCGCTGCATCGTGCTCGGCGCCGGCAATACCGCCATCGACATGGCCGTGCAAATGGCCCGGCTCGGAGCACGCGACGTAAATCTCGTCTACCGTCGTGGCCTGTCCGACATGGGCGCCACCCAGCATGAGCAGGACATCGCCAAGGCCAACCTGGTGCGCCTGCTGACCTGGGCCCAACCTGAAGAAGTCCTGCTTGACGACCAGGGCCACGTACGCGGCATGCGTTTCGCCCGTACCCGCCTGGAAAACGGCCGCCTGCACCCCACCGGTGAGACCTTCGAACTGGCCGCCGATGCCATCTTCAAGGCCATCGGCCAGGGCTTCGATCACGACGCCTTGCACGATCCCCTGGCGCAACAGCTGCACCGCGTCGGCGAGCGTATTTTCGTCGATGAACAGTTGCGCACCAGCATCCCTGGGGTCTATGCCGGCGGCGACTGCGTCAGCCTCGGCCAGGACCTCACCGTGCAGGCGGTGCAACACGGCAAGCTGGCCGCCGAAGCCATGCACGCCCAACTCATGCTGAATGTGGAGGCTGCGTAATGGCCGATCTCTCGATTGTGTTCGCCGGTATCAAGGCCCCCAACCCGTTCTGGCTGGCCTCCGCGCCGCCCACCGACAAAGCCTACAACGTGGTCCGAGCGTTTGAAGCGGGCTGGGGCGGCGTGGTGTGGAAGACCCTGGGTGAAGACCCGGCGGCGGTCAACGTGTCATCCCGGTACTCGGCGCACTACGGCGCCAACCGTGAAGTGCTGGGCATCAACAATATCGAGCTGATCACCGACCGTTCCCTGGAGATCAACCTGCGGGAAATCACCCAGGTGAAAAAGGATTGGCCCGACCGCGCGCTGATCGTGTCGCTGATGGTGCCCTGCGTTGAGGAATCCTGGAAAAACATCCTGCCCCTGGTGGAAGCCACCGGCTGCGACGGCATTGAGCTGAACTTCGGTTGCCCCCACGGCATGCCCGAACGCGGCATGGGCGCAGCGGTGGGCCAGGTGCCGGAGTACGTGGAACAGGTGACGCGCTGGTGCAAGACCTATTGCTCGCTGCCGGTGATCGTCAAACTCACGCCGAATATCACCGACATCCGTGTGGCCGCGCGGGCAGCGTATCGCGGCGGTGCGGACGCGGTGTCGCTGATCAACACCATCAACTCCATCACCAGCGTGGACCTGGAACGCATGGTCGCCCTGCCGATGGTCGGCACCCAGAGCACCCACGGCGGCTACTGCGGCTCGGCGGTCAAGCCGATTGCCCTGAACATGGTCGCCGAAATCGCCCGCGACCCACAGACCCAGGGCCTGCCGATCTGCGGGATCGGCGGCATTGGCAACTGGCGCGACGCCGCGGAATTCGTCGCCCTTGGTTGCGGCGCGGTGCAGGTGTGCACGGCGGCGATGCTGCATGGTTTTCGCATCGTGGAAGAGATGAAGGATGGGCTGTCACGGTGGATGGACAGTCAGGGCTACCAGAGCTTGCAGGAATTTTCCGGGCGCGCGGTGGGCAACACCACGGACTGGAAGTATCTGGACATCAACTACCAGGTAATCGCCAAGATCGACCAAGAGGCGTGCATTGGCTGTGGGCGTTGCCATATTGCTTGTGAGGACACCTCGCACCAGGCCATCGCCAGCCTGAAACAGGCGGACGGCACGCATAAATACGAAGTGATCGATGATGAGTGCGTGGGCTGCAACCTGTGCCAGATCACCTGCCCGGTGGCGGATTGCATCGAGATGGTGCCCATCGACACGGGCAAGCCGTTTTTGAATTGGACGCAGGATCCGAGGAATCCTTACCGGGAGGCGGTGTAGGCCTTTAGGCCGCTATCGGGGGCAAGCCCCCGATAGCGGCCCTCAGCCCCACCACAACACTCAAGGCTCCAACCCAATCCCGCGCAAAATCACACTGGTCACCGTCTGGATCGCCTTCTCGAACTGCATATCCGACAACGGCTGGTGATCATTCAGAATCTTCACCTGGTGATCAAAGTCGGCATAGTGCTGGGTCGACGCCCAGATCATGTACAGCAGGCTCGACGGTTCCACCGGCAGGATGCGTTTGTCTTCCACCCACTGGCGAATTTTCGCTTCCTTCATCTTGGCCCAGTCGTACAGGCTCTCATCCAGGGCCTCACCGAGTGTCGGCGCGCCGTGGATGATCTCGTTGGCCCAGACCTTGGAACCATAGGGCCGCGTGCGCGAGCGTTGCATCTTGGCGCGGATGTAACTGCTGAGCACCACACGGGGGTCATCGAAGGTCTCGAAGCTGAGGGCGTCCTGCTTCCACACTTCCAACAGGTCGAACAGCACCGCGCTGTACAGCTCGCTCTTGGTGGTGAAGTAGTAATGCAGGTTGGAGCGCGGCAGTTGCACTTCTTCGGCAATATCGGCCATGGCGGTGCTGCCGTAGCCCTTTTCAGCGAAGATTTTCTCCGCCGCCAGCAGGATTTTTTCGACGTTGACCCGGCGAATTCCGCTCTTGTGATTGCCCATAAGGGCTCCCTGACAAAGACATGACCCAAAGACTACCACCGCTCTAGATCGGGGCGACAGGCGCAGTCGAAACTTCGTACACTGCCCGCTCCTAACCATTGATGGGTATCGCACAATGTTGATCAAGAAAACCCTGACCACTGTCGCCCTGCTCGCCTCGCTGCTGGGTGCCTCCGCAGCATTTGCCCATGCTCATCTCAAAAGTGCCACGCCTGCGGCAGACAGCAGCGTCGCCGCGCCTGCCGATCTGCGCCTGACCTTCAGCGAAGGCGTCGAAGCCACCTTCACCAAGGTGTCCTTGAGCAAGGACGGCACCGAAATCGCCATCAAAGGCCTGGAAACCCCGGACGCCGACAAGAAAACCCTGGTGGTGACGCCTGCCGCACCGCTCGCGGCCGGTAACTACAAAGTGGTGTGGAATGCGGTGTCGGTCGACACCCATAAAAGCAACGGCGAATACAGCTTCAAGGTCGGCCAATAACCCATGGCAACGCTGCTGGTGCTGTGCCGGTTCGTGCATTTCATCGTCGTGCTGTTGATGTTCGGGGCCTGGGTGTTCAGGCCCTGGCTCCTGGGCGCTGCACCGCAGCCCATGCTGGACCGGCAATTGTTGCGTATCACCCGTGGGCTGGCAGGGACGGCCCTCGCGTCGGGGGTGATCTGGTTGGGGTTGATTACCGCCAGCATGGCCGGCTCATGGCCGGCAGCGCTGGAACTCTCGACCGTGCAACAGGTGCTGGGCAAGACCTTTTTTGGCCAAGTGTGGACCTGGCACCTGCTGCTCAACCTGTTGCTGGTGATCGTCCTGATCAAGCCCTGGCCTGCCTTGCGCCCGCCGTTGCTCGCGTTGCTGCTGGCAACCCTGGCGCCCGTTGGTCATGGTGCGATGCTCGATGGGCTCAGCGGACAACTGCTGATCCTCAATCAAGTGGTGCACCTGGCGTGTGTCGGTGCGTGGCTGGGTGGATTGTTGTTGCTGGTGTTGATCCTCAGGCAATCGCCGCGTCCGGCGTTGGAGCCGATCCTGCGGCGCTTCAGCGGTGTGGGCTATGGCCTTGTTGCCGGGCTGCTGGTCACGGGCTTGATCAACGTACGCGTGCTTACCGGCCAACTGTGGCCCACGCCGTTGTTCAGTGGGTTTGCGCTGATTCTGTTGATCAAGGTGATGCTGGTGCTGGGCATGTTGGCCTTGGCGCTGCTGAACCGATTACGCCTTGATCGCTGCGAACAGCGACCGGGCAGCTTGAAGGCCAGTGTGATGGTGGAGTGGCTGCTGGGTATTTGCGCAGTCGCCGCCGTGTCCCTGCTGGGCACCTTGCCACCGATGGTCCTGGCGGACTGAATGTGCCCGCCTTCACTTAGTCATCGTATAACTTATTGTTGACAAGCCACGAAAACCCCGCAAATATCCGCCCCAATGTTGTACGACGACGTATAACAAATAATAAAAACAACAAATGAAGGGAGCGTCACTGTGAGTCAATTCGCCCGTAATTCCTCGTCGTGTATCGGCCTTATCGGTCTCACCAGCCTGGCCCTCACCCTGCCCCTCGTCGCCCACGCCGAAGGTTTTGTCGACGACGCCAAGGCCACGCTCAACCTGCGCAACGCCTACTTCAACCGCAACTTCACCAACCCGAGCAACCCTCAGGGTAAGGCCGAAGAGTGGACGCAGAGTTTTATTCTCGACGCCAAGTCCGGCTTCACCCAGGGCACCGTGGGGTTCGGCATTGATGTGCTGGGGCTGTATTCACAGAAACTCGATGGCGGCAAAGGCACCGGCGGTACTCAGTTGCTGCCGATCCACGATGACGGCCGCCCCGCCGACAATTTCGGACGCCTGGGCGTGGCGCTGAAAACCAGGCTGTCGAAGACCGAATTGAAGGTCGGCGAATGGATGCCGGTGCTGCCGATCCTGCGCTCCGACGATGGCCGCTCGCTGCCCCAGACCTTTCGTGGCGGCCAGGTGACGTCCAACGAAATCGCCGGCCTGACCCTCTACGGCGGCCAGTTTCGCGGCAACAGCCCGCGCAACGACGCGAGCATGGAAGACATGTTCATGAACGGCAAAGCCGCGTTCACCTCTGACCGCTTCAACTTCGGCGGCGGCGAATACACCTTCAACGACAAGCGCACCCAGGTCGGCGTGTGGTACGCCGAGTTGACCGATATCTACCAGCAGCAGTACCTCAACCTGACCCACAGCCAACCCGTGGGCGACTGGACCCTGGGCGCCAACCTGGGTTTCTTCAACGGCAAGGAAGACGGCAGCGCCCTGGCCGGCGACCTCGACAACAAAACCGTGTTCGCCCTGCTCTCGGCCAAATACGGCGGCAACACCTTCTACGTTGGCTTGCAGAAACTCACCGGCGACAGCGTGTGGATGCGCGTCAACGGCACCAGCGGCGGCACCCTGGCCAACGACAGCTACAACGCCAGCTACGACAACGCCAAGGAAAAATCCTGGCAGGTGCGGCATGACTTCAACTTCGTCGTACTCGGTGTGCCAGGGCTGACCATGATGAACCGCTATATCAGCGGCAGTAACGTGCACACCGGGGCGATCACCGATGGCAAGGAATGGGGGCGCGAATCGGAGTTGGCCTACACCGTGCAGAGCGGTGCGTTGAAGAACCTGAACGTTAAGTGGCGTAATTCCACCATGCGTCGAGATTTCAGCAACAACGAGTTCGACGAAAACCGGATCTTTATCAGCTACCCGATCTCCCTGCTGTAGAACCTAGTCTCCCAGCCCCAGAAAATCCCCTGTGGGAGGGGACTTGCTCCCGATGGCGGTGGGTCAGTAACAGATGCATTCACTGGCACGCCCTCGTCGAGGGCAAGCCCCCTCCCACAGTTTGAATCTCACTCATCTGGAAGAACGTTGACAACCTGGGGGATCCCTAACAATACTTCGGCATAGTCATACGACAACCTACAACAAAAAATTTGGAATCCCCATGACCACGACCACCCCCACTCCCTTCAACCGCCTGCTGCTCACCGGTGCCGCCGGCGGCCTCGGCAAAGTCCTGCGCGAACGCCTGCGTCCTTACGCCCAAGTGCTGCGCCTGTCGGACATCGCCAGCATGGCCCCGCCGGTGGATGCCTCGGAAGAAGTCCAGCCCTGCGACCTCGCCGACAAACAAGCCGTGCACCACCTGGTGGAGGGCGTCGACGCTATCCTGCACTTCGGCGGTGTATCGGTGGAGCGTCCGTTTGAAGAAATCCTCGGCGCCAATATCAGCGGCACCTTCCATATCTACGAAGCCGCGCGCCGCCACGGGGTAAAGCGCGTGATCTTCGCCAGCTCCAACCATGTGATCGGTTTCTATAAGCAGACCGAAACCATCGACGCCCATTCCCCACGCCGCCCCGACAGTTACTACGGGCTGTCCAAGTCCTACGGCGAAGACATGGCGAGTTTCTACTTCGACCGCTACGGCATCGAGACCGTGAGCATCCGTATCGGCTCCTCGTTCCCGGAACCGCAGAACCGCCGGATGATGCACACCTGGCTGAGCTTCGACGACCTGACCCAACTGCTCGAACGCGCGCTGTATACGCCGAACGTCGGCCACACCGTGGTCTACGGCATGTCGGATAACCTCGACACCTGGTGGGACAACCGCTACGCCGCGCACCTGGGCTACGCCCCGAAAGACAGCTCCGAAGTCTTCCGCGCCCAGGTCGAAACCCAGCCACCCGTGGCCGCCGATGACCCCGCCAAGGTCTATCAGGGCGGTGCGTTCTGCGCCGCCGGGCCATTCGGTGACTGAGTTCACACCAACCCAAGGGAATGAGTTGCCATGACTGCTGAATTGATCGTCGACGCCCGCAATGCCGTGGGCGAATGCCCGGTGTGGGTGCCCGAAGAAAATGCCCTGTACTGGGTGGACATCCCCAACGGCGGCCTGCAACGCTGGAGCGCCGCCACCGGCCACGTTGCCGCCTGGAAAGCCCCGCAGATGCTCGCCTGCATTGCCCGCACCACGGCGGGCAACTGGGTCGCCGGGATGGAAACCGGTTTCTTCCAACTCACGCCGCACAACGACGGCAGCCTCGATACCACGCCGTTGGCCAGCGTCGAGCACCCACGCCCGGACATGCGCCTGAACGACGGCCGCTGTGATCGCCAAGGGCGTTTCTGGGCCGGCAGCATGGTGCTGAACATGGGCGCGAATGCGGCCGAAGGCATCCTCTATCGCTATGCATCGGGTTCAGCGCCCCATGCCCAGCTCGACGGTTTTATCACCCTGAACGGCCTGGCTTTCAGCCCCGATGGCCGCACGATGTACGCCTCGGATTCGCACCCGCTGGTCCAGCAGATCTGGGCCTTCGACTACGACCTCGACACCGGCACGCCGTCCAATCGCCGCGTGTTCGTCGATATGCACCAGCACCTCGGCCGTCCCGATGGCGCCGCCGTGGACGCCGATGGCTGCTACTGGATCTGCGCCAACGATGCCGGCCTGATCCACCGCTTCACCCCCGAGGGGCGCCTGGACCGCTCCCTTACCGTACCGGTGAAAAAACCCACCATGTGCGCCTTCGGCGGCAGCCGCCTGGACACCCTGTTCGTCACCTCGATCCGTGACGACCAGAGTGAACAGTCAGTGTCCGGCGGCGTGTTCGCCCTCAACCCCGGCGTCCAAGGACTGCCTGAACCGACGTTCACCCTCTAGCTGCATCGCTGTGCCTTGAATACAACAATAACAACACAGGAGTGACCTCCCATGGACTTCAAACGCACCTTGCTCGCCGCCGCAGTCTTTACCCTCAGCAGCGCCGCCCACGCGCTGGAAATCAAATTTGCCGACATCCACCCCGCGGGCTACCCCACCGTCGTCGCCGAAGAAAACATGGGCAAGGCCCTGACCAAGGAAAGCAACGGCGAACTGACCTTCAAGTACTTCCCAGGCGGCGTGCTGGGCTCCGAGAAGGAAGTGGTCGAACAGGCCCAGGTCGGCGCCGTGCAGATGACGCGCGTCAGCCTCGGCATCGTCGGGCCGGTGGTGCCGGACGTGAACGTGTTCAACCTGCCGTTCGTGTTCCGCGACCAGGCGCATATGCGCAAGGTCATCGATGGCGAGATCGGCGATGAAATCCTCGCCAAGATCACCGACTCCGAGTTCGGCCTGGTGGCCCTGGCCTGGATGGACGGCGGCACGCGCAACCTCTACACCAAGAAGCCGGTGCGCAAGATCGAAGACCTCAAGGGCATGAAGATCCGTGTGCAAGGCAACCCGCTGTTCATCGATGCGTTCAACGCGATGGGCGCCAACGGCATTGCCATGGACACTGGCGAGATCTTCAGCGCCCTGCAGACCGGGGTGATCGACGGCGCGGAGAACAACCCGCCGACCCTGCTGGAACACAACCACTTCCAGAACGCCAAGTACTACACCCTCACCGAGCACCTGATCCTGCCTGAGCCCATCGTGATGTCGAAAATCACCTGGAACAAGCTCACCCCGGCGCAACAGGTCATGGTCAAAAACGCCGCCAAGGCCGCCCAGGCCGATGAGCGCGCGCTGTGGGATGCCAAGTCCGCCAGCAGTGAGGAAAAACTCAAAAAGGCCGGTGTCGAGTTCATCACCGTCGACAAAAAGCCCTTCTATGACGCCACCGCAGCGGTTCGCGCCAAGTACGGCGCGCCTTACGCCGACATCATCGCGCGCATCGACGCCGTTCAATAACTTCTCCAGCCTCTCGAAAAGGCCCGGCGCGGTCTGCACCGACGCGCCCGGTTACGGTGAACGCCATGAAGAATCTGCTGCTGCGCATCAACGACCGCATCTACATGACCTGCATCTGGGTCGCCGGCCTCTCGGTTCTCGGCGTCGCACTGATCATCCCCTGGGGCATCTTCGCCCGCTACGTCCTCGGCACCGGCTCCAGTTGGCCGGAACCCACCGCCATCCTGCTGATGCTGGTGTTCACCTTTATCGGCGCCGCCGCCAGCTACCGCGCCGGCGCGCATATGTCGGTGGCCATGATCACGGACCGCCTGCCGCCCGCCCAGCGCCGCATCGTCGGCATCCTTTCGCAACTGCTGATGGGCACCATCTGCCTGTTCATGGCCATCTGGGGCACCAAGCTGTGTCTGTCGACCTGGAACCAGTTCATGAGCGCCATCCCGACCCTGCGCGTGGGCATCACCTATATGCCGATCCCGATCGGCGGCGTGCTGACCCTGGTGTTCGTGCTGGAAAAACTCCTGCTCGGTGACCAGAGCAACCGGCGCGTGGTGCGCTTCGACCTGGTGGAAGAAAGCGAAGGGGCTGCCTGATATGGACGCATTGATTCTGTTGGGCAGCTTTATCGCGTTGATCCTGATCGGCATGCCGGTGGCCTACGCGCTCGGGCTTGCCGCGTTGATTGGCGCGTGGTGGATCGACATCCCGTTCCAGGCCCTGATGATTCAGGTCGCAGGCGGGGTGAACAAGTTTTCGCTGATGGCGATTCCGTTCTTCGTGCTGGCGGGGGCGATCATGGCCGAGGGCGGCATGTCGCGCCGGCTGGTGGCGTTTGCCGGGGTGCTGGTGGGGTTTGTGCGCGGCGGCCTGTCCCTGGTGAATATCATGGCCTCGACGTTTTTCGGCGCCATCTCCGGCTCATCGGTGGCCGACACCGCCTCGGTGGGCTCGGTGCTGATCCCGGAAATGGAGCGGCGCGGGTATCCCCGGGAATTCGCCACGGCGGTGACCATCAGCGGCTCGGTACAGGCGCTGCTGACCCCGCCCAGTCATAACTCGGTGCTCTACTCCCTGGCGGCCGGCGGCACCGTTTCAATCGCCTCGCTGTTCATGGCCGGCGTGGTGCCTGGGTTGTTGATGAGCGCATGCCTGATGGTGCTGTGCCTGATCTTCGCGAAGAAACGCGACTACCCCAAGGGCGAAGTCATCCCCTTGAAGCAGGCGCTGAAAATCTGCGCCGACGCGCTTTGGGGCCTGATGGCCATGGTGATCATCCTCGGCGGCATCCTGTCGGGCATTTTCACTGCCACCGAGTCCGCCGCGATTGCCGTGCTGTGGGCGTTCTTCGTGACCATGTTCATCTACCGCGACTACAAATGGAGCGAGCTGCCCAAGCTGATGCACCGCACGGTGCGCACCATTTCCATCGTGATGATCCTGATCGCCTTCGCCGCCAGCTTCGGCTACATCATGACCCTGATGCAGATCCCGGCGAAGATCACCACGCTGTTCCTGACCCTGTCGGACAACCGCTACGTGATCCTGATGTGCATCAACGCCATGCTGCTGTTGCTCGGCACGGTGATGGACATGGCGCCGCTGATCCTGATCCTCACGCCGATCCTGCTGCCGGTAGTGCTCGGTATCGGCGTCGACCCGGTGCACTTTGGCATGATCATGCTGGTCAATCTCGGCATTGGCTTGATTACGCCGCCGGTGGGTGCGGTGCTGTTCGTGGGCGCGGCGGTGGGCAAGGTGAGTATCGAGAAGACCGTGAAGGCGCTGCTGCCGTTTTATGGCGTGCTGTTCCTGGTGCTGATGGCGGTGACTTACATTCCGGCCTTGTCGTTGTGGCTGCCAAGCGTGGTGTTGTGATGATGATTGAACTTGAAGACAACCTGACCCACCTCACCCTGAACCCGGCCGTGGGCGGCAGCCTCGTCAACTGGACGGTGCGCGCCACCGGCCAGCCGCTGCTGCGCCATAACGATGAGCAGGCGATCCATACCGGTTTGCCGGGCAAGCTGGGGTGCTATCCATTGGTACCTTGGTCCAACCGCATTGCCCACGGCGGTTTTGACAACCCCGACGGTTGGCTCGCGCTCACGCCCAACAGCCTGACCGATCCGCTGCCGATCCATGGCTCGGCCTGGCAGCAGGCGTGGCAGGTGGTCAGCCAGTCGGCGGATGAAGTGGTGCTGGAGGTGCTGTGTGACACGCCGTTTGCCTATCGCGCCGAGCAGCGGATTCGCTTGAGCGACGGGGTCTTGCGTATCGAGTTGCGGGTAACGCACCTGGCCGAAACAGCCGCATGGCATGGCGTGGGCTTGCATCCGTACTTTCCGCGCCGGCCGGGTACCCGGCTGCAGGCCAACGCCACGCAGGTGTGGATGAGTGATGCGTCCAAGCTGCCGACCGGGTTGGCGCCGGTGCCGGGCGAGTGGGACTTCCAGGTATTGAATACCCTGCCCGAAGGCCTGGTGGACAACGGGTTTTGCCAGTGGGACGGACATTGTCGGATCGAACAGCCGGACCTGGGGTATGCGCTGGAATGCCAGGCCAGCGGCGCCGATTACTTCCTGCTGTACTGCCCACCGGGGCTGGGGTTCTTTTGCATCGAGCCGGTGAGTCATCCGGTGAATGCTCATCACCTGGCGGGACGGCCGGGCCTGAAACTGCTGGAACACAATCAGTCGATCCAACTCAATTTCAACCTGAAATACACCCCCTTGTAGGAGCGAGCTTGCTCGCGAAAAACCTCAGGGCAACGCGGGGCAGCAGGCGCCCCGCGTTATCGTTGACGATCTTCGCGAGCAAGCTCGCGCCTACAGGGATCAGCGCCATGCTCACGGTGGAGAGTTTTTCAGCCGCCCAGCCGTGTCGATACTCACCACTACCGACAACCCCGGCCGCAGCCGCTCACTCTCAGCCTGATCCGGGTCCACCGTAATCCTTACCGGCACGCGCTGGGCAATCTTCACAAAGTTGCCCGTCGCGTTGTCCGCCTGCAACAGGCTGAACTCCGAGCCCGTGGCCGGGGAAATATGCTGCACCGTGCCGTGAAACCTGCGGTGGTTCAGCGCATCCACGGTGAAGGTCACCGGCTGGCCGACCTGCACATTGTCCATCTGGGTTTCCTTCATGTTGGCGATCACCCACAGCTGCTTCGGCACCAGTGCCATCAACTGCGCGCCGGAGTTGACGTAGGCCCCCAGACGCACGCCAATCTGCCCCAGCTGCCCGTCACGCGGCGCCGTAATGCGGGTGTTGGACAGGTCGATACGCGCCAACTCCACTGCCGCCTCGGCACTCGCGACCGCCGCTTCCAGGGAGCCGCGATTGACGATCACCGTTTGCAAATCCTGCCGCGCAATTTCCAGACTGGCCTGGGCCTGGGCCACCGCCGCGATGGTCTGCGCATTGGCGGCGCGGGTCACGTCCAGCTCGCGCTTGGACACCGAACCGTCGCTGATCAGCTCTTCGTTGCGGCGCAGGTCGGCGGTGCTTTTGCGCGCCTGGGCCTGGCTGTCCACCAGTGCGGCCTGGCGCAGCTTGATCGTCGCTTCGGCACTGTTGCGTTGCTGCACCACATTGGCCAGCGAAGCCTTCTGCACCGCCAGTTGCGCCAGCGCCTGGTCGAGGCGCTGCCTGTAGATGCGGTCATCCAGGCGCACCAGCAGGTCGCCGGCCTTGACGTACTGGAAGTCCTGCACCGGCACCTCGAACACATAGCCGCTGAGCTGCGGCCCGATGATGGTCACCTGGCCACGCACCAAGGCGTTCTCGGTGGTTTCCACCGCGCTGCTGAACGGCGGCAATTGCCAGGCATACAGCACGATCAGCACCCCGACGATGGCAATCGCGGCAAAGCCCAGGGACGAGAGGATGCGCACACGCAATGAGCGCGGCTCGGTGACCGTGGCGCCGGGCGGCGTGGTGCCTTCCGGGGTGGCGGCGATGGCGTTGGTGGTCGTGGTGGTCGGTTCGGTCATGAAGTAGCGCCGCTGGGTTGAACGGGAGTGGCTGCTTTAGTGGTGCTCATCAGCCACAGACTGCGGATAAAGATCCAGATCATGGTCAGGATCGCGATAATCGCGATCAGCATGAACACATCGTTGTAGGCCATGACATTCGCCTCACGGGTCGCCGCCGTGGCCAGGCTGCGGATGCCCATGAGGTTACGCAGTTCCGGGTCGGCGACGATACCGCCATAGGCCGACCCGCCGTTCTGCACCCGCGCGGCCACACGCGGGTCGAGCAGCGTCAGGTGCTCGACGATCATGCTGGAGTGATACTTCTCGCGCACGATCTGGAAGGTGCCGAGCAAGGCCGCGCCGATCAGGCCGCCGAGGTTCTGGCAAATCCCGAACATCACCGAAAAGCTCACCAGGTTACGGGGGTTGGCCAGCACGTTTTTGGTCCCCAGCACCATGGTCGGCCCCAGAAAGAACGTACCGCCGAAGCCTAGCAGGAACTGGCTGATGTACAGGTTCTGCGGGCGCGTGAGGTTGCTGGAGAAACTGTCCATCACCGAGCCGGTCGCCATCAGCGCCAGGGAAATCACCAGCGGCATCAGCAGGTGCGCCGGGTTGATCGTCAGCGCACTGACCACCAACCCGGCGATCGCACCCGCCAGCATCACCACGTACAGCGTGTGCATCTGCTGGTAGCTCATGTTCAACATCTGCATGAACCCGACAGCGCCGGTGGACTGCTCCGACAGCACCATGCGAATCAGGATCACCGCCAGCGCCAGGCGAATCATGGTGCCGCTGCCCAGCCAGCGCGTCATCAGCAGCGGGTTGGCGCGGTTATGCTCGATGGCCAGGCCGGCCATGATCAGCACCAGGGAACAGGCCGAGGCCACGCCGATCCACGGCGCTTCCAGCCACCAGTCGATACGCCCCAGGGACAGCACCGCGCACAGCAGGGCCACACCGCTGGCGAGGATGGCGAAGGTGAGGAAATCGAGTTTTTCAAAGGTCTTGAAGCGGTCGCCAGGGGGCAGCTTGAGCAGGAACACACAGCCCAGGCAGATCAGCGCCATGCCCAGTTCGAACAGGTACAAACCACGCCACTCGGCAATTTGCAGCAGGTCTTCGGAGAACAGTCGCGCCAGCGGCAAGGCCAACTGCGCCGTGCCCAACCCCAGCACCAGGGATTTCAACCGCCACTTCGCCGGGAACGCCTGGATCATGTAGTACAAGCCCAACGAACTCAGCGCCGCGCCGACCATGCCGTGGGCCGCCCGTACGGCGATGGCCGAGTTGAGGTCGTTGACGAACAAGTGGCCGAAGGTCACCAGCGCATAGAGCACCAGGAACACCTCGGTAAACGCCCGCAGGCCGAATTGCTGGCGAAACTTCACCAGCAGCAGGTTCATGCACACGTTGGTCATCACATAGGCGGCGGGCAGCCAGGCCATTTCTGCGGTGGTCGCACCGAGGGCGCCTTGCAGGTATTGCAGGTTGGCGATCACCAGCGCGTTGCCCAGGCCACCGGTGATTGCCACCAGCACGCCCACCAGCGCATACAGCCAGCGCTTGTGGGTGGGGTGCCACGGCGTCGACGGCGAACCGGGCAGACTCGGGCGCTCGTGGGGTTCCCAGGTGTGGGGGGTGTATTTATCCATTCGATGACCTAGATGACCCGACGGGTGACGTCGGTAAAACCATTACTCAGAGTAGTAAACCTGAGCGGGGTTCATCTTGCCATCCTGGGCGCATCGGTGAGCGCCCATCTTGCCCCTCATGCGCTGCTTTCTTTACTCGATGGCAGGGATGCCATTATCTCAGCGCGGCACGTTTCCAATATTTCATCCGCGAGGGGTGAGTCATCCGGACACGCCCGTGACAGCATGACCGCACCGATTGCGTGGGCCAGCAGGTCGATCATTTTCGCGCGGGCCTCTTGCCTGGTGACATCCATTCCCGCCGTGTACTTGTCCTCAAGCGCCGCCAGCGTGTTTTCAACGCCACTGGCAAAGGTCGCCTTCAGATCATCTGGCTGACGGGCGGCGTCACCACACAGGGCTGCCAGGGTGCACCCCTCTCCCCTGCCGTCTCTGTGATCCCTGGACACGTACAGGTTCACAAAGCCCGGCACGTCGAGATCGCACGTACTCGACAGGGATTTTGCCAGGCTATTTTCGGCCGCTTCAGCCATCAAGTCGGCCTTGGAGCCGAAGTGCTTGTAGAAGCCTCCCTGGGTAAAACCGGCGGTAGCCATGAGTTCGGCCACACCCACACCGTCATAGCCACGCTCACGAAAAAGCTCTGACGCCGTCTCCACAATATGAGCTCGATTGGCGAGTGATTGCGTCTTGGTGATCTTCATTTCGCGCCCCTGGGACCTCTGAACAATGGCCTGACTATACTCTGATGTCGATCACAATCAAAACCGTTGACAGCTTTGATTATGATCGACATCATAAAAACACCAGCGCATGTCTCTGCGGCTGTGCGGCGCGGATCGCCGTCTCTGATCATCCTGAACCATCAAGAGCATCTACTTATGAGCACCCCAGAAACCGTACTGATTACCGGCGCCTCAACAGGCATTGGCGCGACCTACGCCGAGCGTTTTGCCCAGCGTGGGCACAACCTGGTGCTGGTAGCCCGCGACAAAAACCGGTTGGACGCACTGGCCTCACAGCTGCGCGAGAAACATGCGGTGTCCATTGACGTGATTCAGGCCGACCTGACTCAAACCAGCGATCTGACCACCGTCGAAGCTCGCCTGCGTGATGACGCCAGTATCAGCATCCTTGTGAACAACGCGGGCGCCGCCCTCTCCGGCAGCTTCATCGAGCAATCCATCGACAGCGTTACCAACCTGGTCGCGCTCAACACCACCGCCTTGGTGCGACTTGCCAGCGCCATCGCTCCAGGCCTGGCACACGCCGGTAACGGCGCGATTATCAACATTGGCTCGGTGGTGGGGCTGGCACCGGAATTCGGCATGAGCGTCTACGGCGCAACCAAGGCGTTCGTGCTGTTTCTATCCCAAGGGCTGAGCCTCGAACTCTCGCCCAAAGGCGTCTACGTGCAAGCTGTCCTGCCAGCCGCCACCCGCACGGAAATCTGGGATCGCGCAGGCATCGACATCAATACCCTGAGCGAAATCATGAGCGTGGACGAGCTGGTCGATGCGGCGCTGGTCGGTTTTGATCGTCGCGAGCCAGTGACCATTCCGCCATTGCAGGACGCCGCGCGCTGGGATGCTCTGCAGGCCGCCCGCCAAGGTTTGCTCTCAGAGATTCGCCAATCGGTCGTCGCCGAGCGCTATCAAGCCCAGGCGTGATCGTCACGCGAACCATGAGAACTGAACGATGAAAGCCTTTTTGATCGACCGTTACGGCAAGAATCACGGACGTCTTGCCGAGGTACCAGACCCGGAACCGGGCATCAACGACGTCCTGGTCAAGGTGCACGCCAGCAGCGTCAACCTGCTGGATTCGAAGATCAGCAAAGGTGAATTCAAACTGATCCTGCCCTACACATTCCCGCTGATCATGGGTAACGACGTGGCTGGCGTCGTCGTTCGCGTGGGGTCAGGCGTGCGCACCTTCAAACCCGGTGATGAGGTCTATGCCCGCCCACCCCAGGCGCGCATCGGTGGCTTTGCCGAGCTGATCGCGATCGAGGAGAGTGCCCTCGCGCTGAAACCCAAAAACACCAGCATGGAACAAGCCGCTGCCCTGCCCCTGGTCGCACTGACGGCCTGGCAGGTGCTGGTTCAAACAGCCCGCGTGAAGAAGGGGCAAAAAGTCTTTATCCACGCCGGCTCCGGTGGCGTTGGCAGCATTGCCATCCAGCTTGCAAAACACCTGGGCGCTTTTGTTGCCACCACGACCAGCACCCATAACGTGGAGTGGGTCAAGGCGTTGGGAGCAGACGTCGTCATCGACTACACACAGCAAAACGTCGAAAACGTGTTGCGCGACTACGACGTCGTATTGAACAGCCTCGGCCCTGCCGAACTGGAAAAATCCCTGCGCATTCTCAAGCCGGGTGGGCAGCTCATCTCCATCTCAGGTCCACCCACCGCTGAGTTCGCACACGAGCAAAAGCTGTTCTGGGGACTCGGTTGGATCATGCGCCTGTTAAGCAGCGGCATACGCAGAAAAGCCCGCAAGCAGCGCATCGACTATGCATTCGTGTTCATGCGTGCGAGCGGTGCGCAATTGCAGAAAATCACTGAGCTTGTCGAGTCCGGCGCTATCACACCGGTGATCGACCGAACCTTCCCTTTCGAGGCAACGGCTGAGGCATTGAGCTACGTCGAGCGGGGCATAGCCAAGGGAAAGGTGGTCATCAAGATCCTATGACCCAGCACGCACTCAACAACCGGCGGAACATCAAATGAAAACACCTTCCGAAAAAACCGCGATAGTCACCGGTGCCTCATCCGGTATTGGTCAAGCAACTGCTGAAGCATTGGCGCGTGCAGGGTATAGGGTATTTGGCACGAGTCGGAAGGCGGGGGCCAGCTCAACGCCGGTGTCCATGCTCACCTGCGACGTGACAGACGACGCCTCTGTCAGTGCGCTCGTCTCCACCGTGCTCGCACAGACCGGGCGGATCGATCTGCTGGTCAACAATGCCGGCATCGGCCTGCTGGGCGGCGCTGAAGAATTCTCGCTCCCACAGGTACAGGCACTGTTCGACGTCAATCTGTTCGGCGTCATCCGCATGACCAATGCGGTACTCCCGGCAATGCGAGAGCGTGGCCAGGGGCGCATCATCAATATCGGATCGATTCTAGGGGTAATCCCCGCGCCCTACTCCGCTCATTATTCGGCGGTCAAGCACGCGCTGGAAGGCTATTCCGAATCCCTTGACCACGAGGTGCGTGCCTTCAATATTCGCGTCTCGGTCATCGAGCCCGCATTCGTGCGTACCGTCTTCGATCAAAACGGTATTGAGCCAGACTCGCCGCTGAAGACCTACGATCAACCCCGAGCCGGATTCAAGGCACTGCTGGCCGAGGTGGTGCCGAAAGCCGACCGACCAGACGTCGTCGCGACAGTCGTGGTCAAAGCCGCGACCGACATCCACCCTCAGCCTCGCTACACGGCTGGCAAGGCCGCACGACAAATCAGCCTGCTGCGCCGCTTCGCCCCTGCGGGGTTCTTCGACAAGGCCTTGCGTAAGCAATTTCGCCTGCCGGTTTGAATCACAAGAGGTGCAGACTTGTGGCGAGCGGGGGTTCCAGTTTGCCGTGCGACAGCGCTGAGTCGGGGATTCAGCGGCCTCCCACATTGGATCTCATGTGCATCCAGAAGCACACTCCAAATCAGATCCAGCCCAACCAACTCCAATAAGTCGCCGCAAACACCAACATCAACCCATACCCGATCAACGTCACCAAAATCCCCACCTTGGCAAACTGCCGCGCCGTAAACGTCCCGGTCCCCAAACACACCATGTTCTGCGGCGCATTGATCGGCAGGATAAACCCGTAGCTCATCACAAACCCCAGCAGCATGGTCATCTCCAACCGGTTGAACTCCCCGGGCAAGGTCTGCAACACCGCAATCAAGATCGGCAACAGCGCCGAGGTCAGCGCCGTGGCGCTGGCAAAGCCCAGGTGGATCACTATCAAAAACGCCCCCAGGATCGCAAACACCCCCAACGGCCCGACCTGATCCAGGCCGGTGTGCGCCACCACTTGGGAGCCCAGCCATTGCCCGGCCTGGGTAGTCAGCAGCGCGGTACCGAGGCTGATGCCCACGCCAAACACAATCACCGTGCCCCATGGAATGCGCGACTGCACATCCTTCCAGGTCATCACCCCAATCCCCGGCAGCAGCAGGAACACCAGCCCGGCGTAGGTGGTCGAGGTGGTGTCGAAAGGGTGCAGGCGCCCTTCCGTCGCCCATGCCAACAGCAACAACACCGACACCGTCAGCAAGCGTTTCTGCGGGCCGGTCATCGGGCCGATGTCCACCAGGGACTGGGCCACGGCCTCCTTGCCACCGGGGATGCTGTCGGTTTCCGGCGGCAGCAGCTTGATCACCAGGAACAGCAACACCGCCGACATGATCACCGCCCACGGCGCGCCGGCGATCAGCCAGTCGATCCACGACACGCGCTGGCCGAGCATCTTGTCCATAAAGCCCACGGTCAGCAGGTTTTGCGCGGCGGCGGTCTGGATGCCGACGTTCCAGATGCTGGTGCCCTGGGCCACCACGATCATCAGGCCGGCGGCGATGTTGGAGCGCTTGTCCACGCCAAACGCGGCGACCACGCCCATCATGATCGGCACGACACAGGCGCTGCGCGCAGTGGCGCTGGGCACCACGAGGCTGAGCAGGATGGTCACCGCAATCGCCCCCAGCAGAATGCCGCGGGTGCTGGTGCCGACGCGGGTCAGAGTCACCAGCGCGATGCGCCGGTCCAGGCCGGTGTGGGTCATGGCCGCCGCAATGAACAACGCGCCCGCCACCAGCGCCAGTGCCGGGTTGGAAAAACCGGTGAGCGCCATGCTGATGGCCGGGCTGGAGCCGATCAGGTGCGTGGGGTCTTGCAGCGACGGCGCCGTGCCGAGCAAAAACGCCATGAGCGAGGTGATCATGATCGCGCTGGCCTCATAGGACACCGCCTCGGTGATCCACACCACCACGGCAAACGCGAGGATCGCCAGCATGCGCTGCCCGGCCACCGGCAGATCGGCGGGCAGCGGCAACAGCAGCACGCCGACCATCACCAACACGCCGATCACCAGGCCCAGGGGCAACTTGAAGGATGCTGCGGTTGTTGCGGGGGCGTTCATGGCGGGCTCCGTCAGGCTCTGAATCAGGCCCACAGCATGGGGCAAAGCGCCGCAACGGGTGTTGACGGGTATCAAGTCCCTAGGTCAATAACTGACTCAATACCGCCCGCAACTTGCCGGGCTTGAGCGGTTTGTTCAGCAACGGCGCGTCCAGGCGGCGCAGCGCGCGGCGGCACTGGTCGGTGCGGTCGGCGGTAATGATCACGGCAGGGATGTTCTGCGCGAAATGCTCGCGCAAGTGCTTGACCACCGCACAGCCCACCACCCCATGGTCGAGGTGGTAGTCGGCGAGGATCAGCTCCGGCGCCCTGCCCTGCAACGCCAGCAACGCCCCGGCCTGGTCGGTGGCGGTGATCACCTCACAGCCCCACTGCGCCAGCAGCGCGCGCATGCTGTCGAGGATGCTCACCTCGTTGTCGATCACCAGCAAACGCCGCCCCGGCAGCGGGTTGCCCGTGGTCGGTAGCACCGGCAGTTGGCTGATCGCCAGGGGCATCTCTTCGCTGATGGGCACCTCGATACTGAACATCGAGCCACGCCCCGGCCACGACCGCACCGCCACCGGATAGCCGAGGATCTCGGCAATGCGCTCGACAATCGCCAGTCCCAACCCCACGCCTTTGCGGTCGGAGGCACGGCCGACGTCGAGCTGGTTGAACTCAAGGAAGATCGCCTCCAGCCGGTCGGCCGCGATGCCACGCCCGGTGTCCCACACCTCCAGGCGCAGGCGATCGCCACGGCGGCGCGCGCCGAGCAGGATGCAGCCCTCGTCGGTGTAGCGGCAGGCGTTGCTGAGAAAGTTGCGCAGAATCCGCGTCACCAGGCGCAAGTCGGTGCGAATCGCATAATGGCCGGTACGCGCGCGCAGGTTCAGCCCGGCCGCCAACGCCACCGACTGGAACTCCGAGACCAGCGGCGCAAACAGCTCATCCAGGCGATACAGCGCCACATCGGGCTTGACCGCCGCCTGGTCGAGCCGCGAAATATCCAGCAGGTCGGTGAGCAAATCCTCGGCGCCTTCCAGGGCCTGGTGCGTACGTTCCACCAGCACCTGCTCGACGCTGGGCAAGTTGCGTTCGCGCAGAGTCGAGATCAGCAGCCGCGCCGCGTTAAGCGGTTGCAGCAGGTCATGGCTGGCGGCGGCGAGGTATTTGTCCTTGCTGCGGTTGGCAGCTTCGGCGGCGTCGCGCGCATCGCGCAGTTCCTGCTCGACCTGCTCGCGCTGGGCGATCTGTTGTTGCAGGTTGCGGTTGGCTTCCAGCAGCTCATCGGTGCGCGCCGCCACCCGCTGCTCCAGCTCATCGTTGAGACGGATATAGCGGTTGCGCTCGGCCTCCAGCTCATCAAGGCGCGCGGTGAGTTCCGGGTAGTGACTCTTGCGCGCCGAATGATTGCCCAGGCCCAACAGCCCGGCCAGGGCCTGTTGCTGGTCGTCAGAGCGCTTCGCCATACACCACCTCGACATCACGCTGGCTCGACTCGCGCGGGTTGGTGAGGATGCACGGGTCGTGCATCGCATGCTGGGACAGGAACGGAATATCCGCCACGCGCACCCCATGCAAGCCGAGGGTTTCGTGGAAGCCGATGGCGTGCTTCAGCGCAATCAGATGCTCCACCAGCCGCCCGCGAATCTGCCGATGGTTGAGCCCCCGGCAGTCAATGCCAAAGGTCTCGGCAATCACCTTGAAGCGCTCCGGCGCCGAGTTGTAGTTGAACGCCACCACGTGTTCCACCAGCACCGCGTTGCACAAACCATGGGGCAGGTCGAGAAACCCGCCGAGGCTGTGGGACATGGCATGCACCGCGCCGAGGATCGCATTGGAGAACGCCAGGCCGGCCTGCATGCTGCCGAGCATGATCTTCTCGCGCAGGGCAATGTCACCGGGGTTGGCGATCATCTGCACCAGGTTACCGTTGATCAGGCGCATGGCTTCCAGCGCATGGGGGTCGGTCAGCGGGCCGTGGCCGGTGGACACGAACGCCTCGATGGCATGCACCAGCGCGTCAATGCCGGTACAGGCGGACAGAAACGGGTCCATGCTCGCCGTGGTTTCCGGGTCGATCAGCGACACGTCTGGCACCACCGCTTTGCTGACGATGGAGAACTTCATGCGTTCCTGCTGGTTGGAAATGATCACGAACTGCGAGACATCCGCCGACGTGCCGGCGGTGGTGGGGATCAGGATCAACGGCGGGCTCGGCACACGGATGGTGTCCACGCCCTCGAACTCAAGAATGCTGCGCCCATGGGCGACCACAATGCCGATGGCCTTGCCGCAGTCCATGGGGCTGCCGCCGCCGATGGCCACGATCACATCACAATGGTTTTCCCGGTACACCTCGGCGCCGAGCATCACTTCTTCGACACGCGGATTAGGCGATACGGCGCTGTACAGGCAATAGTCGATGCCGATGGCCTGCAGGCTGGCTTCCACATCCGCGACCCAACCGGCGGCGATCACCCCGGGGTCGCTGACCACCAGCACCTTGCGCGCACCAAAGGTCTTGGCGTAGTTACCGACGTTGTGCCGGCAGCCGGCACCGAAGATGATTTCAGGCGAGACGAATTTACGCAGGAGGCTCAGATTGGGGCTCATTGGAAAGCCTGTTGTTATTATTTTTGGGAGATGCGCTTCACACTAACCCATTCGGGAGCGAATGCAATCAGACCAAAGGGTCATTCCCAATACGACCATCGCGCTTGTGCGAACGCCAACATAGACGTCGCCTTCGTAAACCGCCCCATATCCGGAACATAAAAACCGAAACGTGTTGTAGTGCAGCCCCGTCTTCCGATCCAGATACTGCCCCTGAAACCGCAGGTTCTGTTCTTCAATGTAGTAAGGCTCGCGCACCTCCTCCAGCGTGTTGCCCCATGGCATAAAGGAGACAGATCTATTTGAATTAAAAATATTTTAATAAAAGCTGTCCCCATTATTCTTCCCCTTGGTCTTCTTTGGCTAGCGCTTTTCAATACAGCCTACGCCAGAATTTCCACTGTAGTTTCGCCGTCAAACGTTTGAACGGCGGTGCGATATATATCAGTCCAAGTATCCTCTGCCGGCCTTTTGAGACGATGTTTTGCGCCAAACACGTAAACGGTGTCGCCAAGAGAGATTTTTTCTTTGATGTGCTGTGCTGAAAGTAAAACTGAAAATTGATGTAAAAAAACCATAGGTTGACCCTGATGGTACAACCATGCCGGCTCCCCCACCCATACAGGGCTCTCTTTTAAACAGAGAAATTCATTTTCCAACCGTTCAGCTAGCCATTTCTTTTTATTCTTTGGCGCGCCCTGCTCAACGTATTCATCGTAAAGCCGTTGGGCGAAATCCTCGGCTCCATCGGCCTCCATCGAGGCGGATTTCTTTTCAGCAACAGCCATAGCCGCGCCCCAGAAAACGTGAAAATCAGTCAACTCACTCATGTCCCCTCCTTCCAAGTGTGCGTTACCATTGCCCTGTGGTTTTCACCACTCTCACCAAGTCCCAACCGGTATGGCGATATTTATCCATAGACTCATGCTCCCACGGCGTAGCTTTGGTCAGGTTCCACTCCTCGTGAGCAACGTTTGATCGAGCTCGTTGAGGAATGTATTGATGATTCAGCTCCATCGGAACATCAATCACTTTGGTCTTGCCGACACGGCCGAGTCGCCTATTCCTCGCACTGTCACGATAACGAACTTCGACCCTCATTCTAGGCGCTTTACCTTCCGACATCCGTGCTAGGTTTCTAGAAGAATATTTTCCAGGTGGAGCTTTGGCTGCAGCGTCTTTCCAAACACCTTTTCTTGCGGTGCCCCAACATTTCCAGCCCCAGGGATCGATCCAGCCCAACGGATTCGGCGCATATTGATAGAGGTTCAGCCCCCCCGCTAACCCAACCGGATCCGGCGTCGTAAACCGCCCCACATCCGGGTCATAAAACCGGAACGTGTTGTAGTGCAGCCCCGTCTCCCGATCCAGATACTGCCCCTGAAACCGCAGGTTCTGTTCTTCAATGTAGTAAGGCTCGCGCACCTCCTCCAGCGTGTTGCCCCACACCCGATAAGTCGCGTGCCACACGTTGTTTCCGTCGGCTTCCGTCAGCTGTTCCGGCAGCCCATTCAGATCGTTGTGGTAATAGCGCACGCGCTGGTGTTCGCCCTTTCCGTCGACTCGGGCAAGCGGCGCGTAGCCGTCGTCTTCATAGAGGTAGAGGCTGGTCTGGCTATACCGATGTTCCTGCAACAGGCGCAGGCCGTCCCAGTCGAAGCGGGTTTCGCCCTGCGGATAACCGTGGCTGTCGTATTCGGTTTTACTGATACGTCGGCCGAGTGGGTCATAGCGCATTTTTACCCGCGTTTCTCGCCCGCTTTTCTGGCTATGCACTTCGATCAGGCGGTGTTCAGCGTCGTAGGCGAAGCGTTGCAAGCCTCTGAGGGTGCTACGTTTTTCGATCAGCCGACCAAAGCCGTCGTAGCGGTAGCGCTTGTCCTGATAGGTCAACAACTGGTTGTGCCTCACTAATCCGGCGCCAGGCTGGGGCCCATCCAGCAAGTTGGCGGCCGCATCGTAGGCGAAGGTTTCCTGCTGACCTTGCGTGTTGTCCTGAGTAGCGATAATCCGACCGGTCGCATCGTAGTGCAGCAGTTGGCGTCGGCTCTCTTCCAGGCGGCCGATGAGGTTGTCGGCCGGGTCGTATTCGAAGGTTTTTTGTTGGGAGGGTGGCAGCTGCCGGGGTTGGCCTGTTGGGCTACGTTTACGCGAGCGTAATCGGCCGCAGCGGTCGAACTCGCTGCGGGTGGTGATCTGCCCTTGAGTGCGCAGCACTTCGCGGTGCAGGCGGTCGCGTTCGAAGTCGCTGATGACGTGGCCGTCGAGGTTGAGCTGGTGCAGGTGGCCGCTGCCGTAGTACAGGCGATTGAGCCAGCGGCCGTCGGGCAGTTGCGTCTGGATCAAGTTGCCGAGTTCGTCGTAGTGGTGGTTCAGGCTGCCGGCAGCGCTGTGTTCGGTGAGCAGTTGGCCAAGTGGATCGTAGGCGAAGGCCAAGGTCTGGGTGGTCTGGTCATTGCCGGTGAAGCTGACGGCGGTGAGTTGGTCGACTAAATCGTAGGTGTAGTCGGTGCGACCATCATCGGTCACTTTCGCCCGCAAGCGCCCGGCTGCATCGCGCTCCAGGCGATGCACGATAGAAGGCGCATCATTCGAAGGCACATATTCGACAGCAACCAGGTTATCCAGCGCATCGTAGGCATAACGTCGGCCACTACCATCGAGGTCTTGCTGCTGCGCAAGGCGGTCACCGTGGTCCCAGGCAAAGCGGTAGCGCTCACCGTTTTCATTGGTCAGGGTTTGCAGGCGGCCGTAGGTGTCGTGGCGCAATTCGATCTGTCGGCCTTGGGCATCGACGCGCTGGCGGACCTGCCCACGGCGGTCGTATTGGTAGCGGGTGATCTGGCCGGCTGCATCGGTGTAGGCGATCAACTGGCCGCTGGTGTCGCGCAGATAATGCTCGATATGCCCATAGGGCCTTTCGGTTTGCAGCAGGCGGCCCTGGCTGTCGTGTTGATAGCGCTGCCGCTCACCCGCCGCATCGATCACGACATGCAAGTGGCCCCGACGGTCGTACTCGAAGCGCGTGGGATAGCCCGAACAATCGACGTACTCAATCAACTGCCCGGTTTCGTTCCAACGCAGGGTTTTGCGCTTTTCCGCGGCGTCGATGATTTCTACCACTTGGCCAACCCCGTCATAGCGATAGCGGGTGACCTGCCCCAGCGGATCGGTTTCGCTGACACAGTTGCCACGCGGGTCGTATTGATACTGCCAGGCTTGGCCGGCGGCATCGGTCTCCACCAGCGGCAGCGACCAATGCTCCAGCCACACCGTGGATTCAACGCGCCCCAACGGATCTTGCGTCTCGCACAGGTTGCCGGAGGCGTCGTAACCCAACGTCCACCGACCGCCCTGAGGATCGGTGGCACCGAGCAACTGGCGCTCGTCATTCCATTCAAACTGCCAGGTTTGACCGAGGCTGTCGGTATACGCGGTGATCTGATACTGCGGGTTCCATCTGCGGATGCTGACCCGCTGCAAGCCATCGGTAATCCGCGTGGTTCCGGCGTGTAGGTCATAGTCGAACTGGTAGTCGTCGCCCTCGTCGGTCCAGTGTCGGACCACGCGCCATTCCGCGCCCTCCACACACGCCCATTGGTAAAAACAACGTAGCCCGGTGGGCCGTTGGTGCTCGACCATGCGCTGGCCGTTGTCGTAGGCGAAACGGCGCTGTACATGCCCGGTAGCGTCGCGAACTTCAGCCAGGTTGCCATCATCGTCATAGCCATAGCTGGCAAGGATTTCGCGGCTGTGATCAGGGAACAGGCGTTCAATCTGCTCGACCCGACCGGACCATTGCTGGCTGTAGCCCAGTTCGATTCGCACATCGGTGAAGGGATCGCGTAACTGGCTCAGGCGGCCTTGGGCGTCATAGTCGAGGAGGATACGGTTGTCATTGCGATCCCCCAACTGGCTCAGACGCAGGTGCGACGGATTGCCTGGCGTTGGTTCGAACAACCGATAGCGCCCGTCGACACTTTCAATCAGCAACTGGCCGTTGCTATGGCGCCGCACGCTCAACCCCTCTCCGGCACTGAACACCGCACCACCCAGCGGAATCATGCCCATGTCGATCTGGCGAGCCTGCTCATCGGTGTAGACCAATCGTTCACCACCTTCGGGATGCACGCCAATGTCGACGCGGGCTTCATAAACCACGCTCCAACTGGCGCCGAACAGACCGTCACGACGTTCATCTCTACTGCAGTAATAGCGCTGCCACTCGATCGGCAGCAGTCCTGGCAAAGCAAAGTCCAGGTCGTCTTCACCGTCGAGGATCTTCGCGCCCGTGGCGCTGTGCACCGGGTTGGGCGAACCCGCGACCGCCGCAGTCACCGCATTACTTACCTGGCTGCTGCCCCACGACACCATCCCGCCCACCGCCATGCACGGCAACTTGCTGAAGAACTTCGCGCCACCGCCGCGCAACGTCAGCAACGCCGTCACCGCCAACCCCACGCCCGGTGTCTTGCCGCTGCGAATCTCACGCACCACCAAGGGCGCGCCACCGATGATCACATTCGGCGAAATCTGTACGTTTCCGACCTTGGCTTCGCAGGTGCTCCGATCCCCACTGCGCACGGCGGGCTGACCATTGATAAAGACCCGGCTGGAGCCCTCCGCCAGGTATTGCTCCGGCATTGGCGGGTGTTTATTGCAGTCGACCTTATCGGCAGGACAAGGCACAGCGGCGGCCACCGGGGCGGCCACCGTAGGGCACCATAGCTGAGAGAAAAAGCCTTCGGCGATATCCAGATAAGACGGCTCACCACTTGGCGCCGCGATGACATCCGAGAGTTTGCCGGCCGCCCGCGCAGCGGGTTTCCCGTTGATGAAGACGTTGGGCGAACCGCTGCTGATGAAGGCGTCGATGACCGGAGGGAACAGCGCATTGGCAAAGTACTCACATAATCGTGAGAGGCCTTTATCCGCGCCGGTTTGACTCATACCGACGCCGACCACCACCCCCACGACGGCGCCCAGTACAACGCAGCCAAGGCCGCCCGTTGCCACGGTGAAGCCGGCTGCGGCAACAACAGCGGCTGTCGCCAAGGCCGTCACGGCCACGTTGGCGGCAATCTCCAGGACGCCGCCTAACACGTCGGCGAGCATTGAACTGTGCAGAAGCGCGTCACCCTCGCGGGCGGCCCACAGCGTGTCAGTCATGCGTAACGATCCGTGTCTGAAAAGACCAGGATCAAATCACGCGATTGTGTCCTTGCTCAGGTGAGACTTTCCGAGGGAATTGTAGGACTGATCCCAAAGACCAGTTGAGCACCGGCCAGCGCGAGGCTGGCCGGAGATGGATCAGCGGCTGGCGAAGTACATGGTCACTTCGAAGCCGATACGCAGGTCGGTGAAGGCGGGTTTGGTCCACATGGGGAGAGTCCTCTTGTTGTGCCGGAAGATTCCGGTAAGGGCATTAATGCATGGGGGGATGGGGGTGCGAATGCTACTTTCGAACGAAGCGGCGCCTGCATTGGTAGCGGGTGTATGCCGATCAAAATGTGGGAGGGGGCTTGCTCCCGATGGCGGTGGGTCAGTTAACATTTATGCCACTGACATACCGCTATCGGGAGCAAGCCCCCTCCCACACTTGATTGCATTTCAAGTTGGAATCAGAAGAAACCCAATGGATTGATGTCGTAGCTCACCAGCAAATTCTTGGTCTGCTGGTAGTGATCCAGCATCATCTTGTGGTTCTCACGCCCCACGCCCGATTTCTTGTAGCCGCCAAACGCCGCATGCGCCGGGTACAGGTGATAACAGTTGGTCCACACGCGGCCGGCCTTGATCGCCCGGCCCATGCGGTAGGCGCGGTTGATGTCGCGGGTCCACAGCCCGGCGCCGAGGCCGAATTCGCTGTCGTTGGCAATCGCCAGGGCTTCGGCTTCGTCCTTGAAGGTGGTGATACCCACCACCGGGCCGAAGATTTCTTCCTGGAACACACGCATCTTGTTGTGGCCCTTGAGCAGGGTCGGCTGGATGTAGTAACCGCTGGACAGGTCGCCCTCCAGGCGCTCGGCCGCGCCGCCGGTGAGCAGCTCGGCGCCCTCTTCCTGGGCGATCTTGAGGTAGGACAGAATCTTGTCGTATTGCTGTTCGGACGCCTGGGCGCCGACCATGGTCTCGGTGTCCAGCGGGTTGCCGCGCTTGATCTTGACGATCTTCTTCATCACCACTTTCATGAAGTCGTCGTAGATCGACTCCTGCACCAGCGCCCGCGACGGGCAGGTGCACACTTCGCCCTGGTTGAAGAACGCCAGCACCAGGCCTTCGGCGGCTTTTTCGATGAACTGCGGCTCGGCCTGCATGATGTCTTCGAAGAAGATGTTCGGCGACTTGCCGCCCAGTTCCACGGTGGAGGGAATGAGGTTCTCGGCGGCCGCATGCATGATGTGCGCACCGATTGGGGTCGAGCCGGTAAAGGCAATCTTGGCGATGCGCTTGCTGGTGGCCAGCGCCTCCCCGGCTTCGCGGCCAAAGCCCTGGACGATATTCAGCACGCCCGGTGGCAGCAGGTCATTGATCAACTCGGCAAACACCATGATCGACAGCGGCGTCTGCTCGGCCGGCTTGAGCACGATGCAGTTACCGGCGGCCAGGGCCGGGGCGAGTTTCCAGGCGGCCATCAGCAGCGGGAAGTTCCACGGAATGATCTGCCCGACCACGCCCAATGGCTCATGGAAGTGATAGGCCGCGGTGTGTTCGTTGATCTCGGCGGCGCCGCCTTCCTGGGCGCGAATGCAGCCGGCGAAGTAGCGGAAGTGGTCAGCGGCCAGGGGCACGTCGGCGTTGAGGGTTTCGCGCACGGCCTTGCCGTTGTCCCAGCTTTCGGTCACGGCCAGCACGTCGAGGTGCTGCTCGATACGGTCGGCGATTTTCAGCAACACCAGCGAGCGATCCTGGGGCGAGGTCTTACCCCAGGCGTCGGCGGCAGCATGGGCAGCGTCGAGGGCCTTTTCGATATCGGCGGCGTTGGAGCGCGGGAATTCGGCGATCACTTCACCGGTCACCGGCGAGGTGTTGGTGAAGTACTCACCGCTGAGCGGCGCGACGAACTCGCCGCCGATGTAATTACCGTAGCGCTGCTTGAAGCTGACGATGGCGCCAGGGGTGCCAGGTTGTGCGTAGATCATGTTAAAGCCTCTGTCTGGGTCCGGGCCTGTCGGTCAACAGGCGATGACCCGATAGTAAAGAGCCCCCGTTGCCGGGCGAATGCGCCGTTGGCAGGGGGGCGCTTGTCATTTGGTCGTAGATTCAGTGTTTGGCGACCAGCTCTTTGGGCAGCTTGAAGGTCCAGAGCATGCCGCCCTGGTTGAAGTCCTTGATGCGCTTGGCCACTTCACCGCCCCACAACGGCACGGCGCCGCCCCAGCCGGAGAGCACCGAGACGTACTGTTCGCCGTCCATTTCCCAGGTCACAGGCGAGCCGAGCACGCCGGAGCCGGTCTGGAACTCCCAGACCTTCTCGCCAGTCTTGGCGTTGAATGCTTGCAGGAAACCTTCCGGCGTGCCGGTGAACACCAGGTTGCCCTTGGTGGTCAGCACCCCGCCCCACAGCGGCGCGAAGTTCTTGTGGCGCCAGACTTCCTTGCCGGTCTTCGGGTCGATGGCGCGCAGCACGCCGATGTAGTCTTCGTTCAGCGGCTTGATGGTGAAGCCGGCGCCAAGGAACGCCGCGCCCTTCTTGTAGGCGATGCCTTCGTTCCAGATGTCCATGCCCCACTCGTTGGATGGCACATAGAACAGCCCGGTGTCGCGGTTGTAGGCCATCGGCATCCAGTTCTTCGCACCGAGGAACGCCGGCGCGACAAACACCGAGGTGCCCTTGGTTTCGCTGCCCGGCGCACCTGGGCGGCTGGCTTCGTTGTAGATCGGCCGACCGTCCTTATCCAGGCCGGTGGCCCAGGTGATCTTGTCGACAAACGGGAAGCCACGGATGAACTTGCCGTTGGTGCGGTCGAGCACGTAGAAGAAGCCGTTGCGGTCGGCGGTGGCTGCCGCTTTGATTTCCTTGCCGCCTTCGGTGTAGTTGAAGGAGATCAGCTCGTTGACGCCGTCATAGTCCCAGCCGTCGTGGGGCGTGCTCTGGAAGTGCCACTTGATGGTGCCGTCGTCCGGGTTCAGCGCCAGGCGCGAGGACGAGTAGAGGTTGTCGCCGGGGCGCAGGTGCGAGTTCCACGGCGCCGGGTTGCCGGTGCCGAACAGCAGCAGGTTGGTTTCTGGGTCGTAGTAGCCGCCCAGCCACGGTGCCGCGCCGCCGGTTTTCCACAGATCCCCCGGCCAGGTCTTGCCCGCCTCGCCGCCGGAGATGCCGTTTTCCACGGCTTTGCCGTCCTTGTAGACATAACCCATATGACCTTCGACCGTCGGGCGGCTCCACAGCAGCTCGCCGTTTTTCGGGTCATAGGCCTGGATCTTGCCGACCACGCCGAATTCGCCACCGGCCACGCCGGTGATCAGCTTGCCGTTGACCACCAGGGGCGCGGCACTGATCGAGTAACCTTCCTTGTGGTCGGCGACCTGCTTGCTCCACACCACTTTGCCGGTGTCTTTGTTCAGCGCCACCAGCTTGGCGTCGAGGGTGCCGAAGAACACTAGGTCGCCGTACAGCGCCACGCCACGGTTGATCACGTCACAGCACGGGCGGATGTCATCGGGCAGACGCGCATCGTACTGCCAGAGCTTCTTGCCGGTGCGCGCATCCACCGCGAACACCCGCGAGTAGGAACCGGTGAGGTACATCACCCCGTCCTTGATCATCGGCTGCGCCTGTTGCCCACGCTGCTTCTCGCCGCCAAAGGAAAACGCCCAGACCGGGCGCAGTTCCTTGACGTTGTCGACGTTCAGGGTGTCGAGGGGGCTGTAGCGCTGGCCCTGCACGCCGAGGCCGTTGGTGACGATCTGCCCGGGGTTTTTCGGGTCCTGGAGGATGTCCTCATCGGTGACCGAGGCCATGGCCTGGCCGGATAACAGGATGGCACCGAGCAACACACTCAAGGCGAAGGGTTGGCGACGTGCGGGTTGGGTCATGACGGCTACCTCTGCGGTTTTTTGTTATACCCGGGAAATTTTCCCGGTCTGGTGCAGATTCTTGGGCGCAGGGGCAGTTGTCACAATTGACCGCAGTATCGAGTTTGCTAGTTCCTTAGTAGCGGGTCAGCGCGCCGAATCCACGCGTTGCATCTGTTCGCGCTCGTATCGCGGGTACAGGTGGCTGACGCTGCGGATCAGCTCATAGCGGCTCAGGCTGATCGCGGCGAAGCGTTCGGGGATGGGGCTGCGGATCATCTCGGCCATGTCGCTGCCCTGGGCCGCGCCGTCACGCAAAAGTTGATCGAGCCAGGTCAGGTAGTCGCGCATCTGTGTGAAGGGCTGCGCGTCGCTGGCCACCGGGCCATGGCCGGGCACGATCAGGGTCCAGGGCAAGCCTTGCAGGGTGCCGAGGTCAGGGGATGGCCGCGTCGAACTCATTGCCGCTGTTGTCGCGCAACACCAGGCGGGTGGGCCCCGGCGCGTCGATGTCGAAGGCCAGGTTGGGGTTCTCGCTGACCGCCGGGAACAGCTCAAGATCAGCCAGCACCTGGCCGTCCTGGCCGCGCAGTTGCGCGTGGTTGATAAAAAACTCGGGGATGCCGCTGACCATGCCGTTGTCCATCGGGTGCGCCACCTGCACACGTACGCGGCTGAACTCGCCACGCGGGTAACGGCCACCGAGCACTTCGCCGATATGCTCTTCCCAGCCCGGCTGGGTGCGGACCACGCTGGGCGCGGTGCAGCCGCCACCGGCCGCGTCGATCAGGGTCGAGCCCACATGCCACAGGCCGTCATCGGTGAGCACCGCCGCACGCAACGGCGTGGCCTGCTCGATACGAATCCGCAGCGACAGCCACGGCAGCACGCCGGCCTTGGGCTGGAAGTCGACGATTTTCGGTAATGGGTTGAGCTCGGCCCAGGCGAGGATTTTCACCACATGGCCGTTGAAGGCGCGGGCGTCGATTTCCAGCGGCACCTGGCGCGCATCTTCGGCGAACGGCGGCGCGAGCAGCTTGACTCGGTCGTCGAACACGAACGGCGCCTCGGCCAGGAACTGCTTGTGATAGAAGGCCCACATCACCGACGGCACCGGGTCGACCTCCACGGCGTGCGCCGCCAGCGGCAGCCAGCACGCCAGGATGCAGCTCAGTCGCCAGTTCATCGCCTGCTCCTATTGATACATCTCGGGCACTTCGTACTGCAGGCCGTAACGGGCATAGATGGCTTGCACCGCGCCGTCACGGATCAGGCCTTCCAGCGCCTCTTCCACCGCGTAGGCCAACTGGCGATTGCTCTCGTGCACCGCCATGCCGATCTCCCAGCGTTGCTTGCCCATGTTCGGGTAGGCGTTTTCGGCCAGGGCCAGTTGCGGGTCGTGGGCCTCGTGCACCTGCCAATCGACTTCGCCGCGCATCGCCATCACCGCATCGACCTCACCGGCTTTCATCGCCGCAAAGGCCTGGGGGACGTCGGGGTAGTGATGGGTCTTGGCGGCGAGCATGCCGTTGAACACCGAGGTGAGGTAGAACGACGGCACGCTGTCGACTTCGACGCCAATCGGGTGCTGCTCGAACACCGCCACGCTGGCAACCGTGTCCAGGCGCCGACGGTCGTAGGCCACCTGCCATTGTTCGTTCTGGTACGGCCCGAACATCACCACATGGCCGTTTTCCAGTTCGCCCTGGTCGTTGCGCTTTTGCGCGTAATCGCGATCGTAGGGCGCGCGCATCATCAGGTCGGCCAGTTGCTGGTTGTGCAACTGGCTGCCACGCCAGATGTAGTCGCGCAGGTCGTCGTCGAGCTTCTCGCCGGCCGGCGCCCAGATCAACGTGAGCCGTACCCCCAGCGCTGTGGCCAGGGCCTGGGCCAGTTCCACGTCGACCCCGCGCGCGGTGGCGCCGTCTTCGAAACTGTAGGGGGCAAAGTCCTTGTACACCGCCACCTTGATTTCGCCGGCAGCGATCATCTGGTCATAGCTGCGCACCTGCGCCTGTGCCGGCTGGCAACACAGCAGGGCCAGGCCAAGCACATAAGCGAACAGACGCATGGCTTACTCCTCGACGTGCACGCTGTCCAGGTAGGTGCGCACGGCCCACAAGGCTTCCTGGCTCAGGTAGTCGGCCATTTTCGGCATGTACACGCGACCGTCACGCACTGCGCCATGGCGCACGCGCTCGACGAACCACTCATCACCGGCTTCGCCCACATCGAGCATGCGCAGGTCGGGGGCGATACCGCCGGACTTGGCTTCCAGGCCATGGCAGGCGGCGCAGTTCTGGTTATAGGCGGACGAACCAATCTCCACGGCCCGATCGTGTTCAGGCGAGGTGCGGTACGGATTGACCGCCGCCCAGCCGTCTTCGTTGACCGGCACGCCGGCGTCCTTGATCGAGGTCAGGCCCTTGGTTTCCACCGCTTGCGGGACCACGTTGCCATGGGCCCAGGCGGAGCCCCCGGCGATCACACCGACCAACAGCCCGGCGACGAGCAAGGCATTGTGTTTTGTTGTCATTATTTTTGCCCTCAGGATTGCACGCAAAACCTCATTGCAGAGGCTATGGCAACCATCTTAGAAACCCCGGGGCATGGGCCGTATGCTGCTTTGGTGGCCGCCCTCTCCTCCCTTGGTAGTAGGGCTTGTGGGGCACGCCTAAAACAGTGGCGCCTCGGGAAGTCTTCCCGGCCACAGCGGGACTTTTTCCGTATCCGCCCGGCGCCCCGGCGTTCCACCCTGTGCAGGCCAAAACCTCCACTGGGAACTGCAACCATGACAATAAGATCGCTACCCGCCCGCTCACCTTTAAGCCTTGCCGTGCAAGCCTTTTTGCTGGTGGGCAGCCTGTCCCTCAGTGCCGTAACGTTCGCGGCCGCCGAACCTGCCAAGCCGACGCGCAATGTCACCTGGGAAGACATCGCCAACGACCACCTGACCACCAAAGACGTGCTGCAATACGGCATGGGCACCAACGCCCAGCGCTGGAGCCCGCTGGCCCAGGTCAACGACAAGAACGTGTTCAAGCTCACCCCGGCCTGGTCCTACTCGTTCGGCGATGAGAAGCAACGCGGCCAGGAATCCCAGGCCATCGTCAGCGACGGCGTGGTCTACGTCACCGGCTCCTATTCCCGGGTGTTCGCCCTCGACGCCAAGACCGGCAAGCGCCTGTGGACCTACAACCACCGCCTGCCCGACAACATTCGCCCGTGCTGTGACGTGGTCAACCGTGGTGCGGCGATCTTCGGCGACAAGATCTACTTCGGCACCCTCGACGCACGCCTGATCGCCCTCGACAAAAACACCGGCAAAGTGGTGTGGAACAAGAAGTTCGGCGACCACGCCGCCGGCTACACCATGACCGGCGCCCCGGTGCTGATCAAAGACAAGGTCAGCGGCAAGGTGCTGCTGATCCACGGCAGCTCCGGCGATGAATTCGGTGTGGTCGGCCAGCTGTTTGCCCGCGACCCCGACACCGGTGAAGAAGTGTGGATGCGTCCGTTCGTGGAAGGCCATATGGGCCGCCTCAACGGCAAGGACAGCACCACCACCGGCAACGTCAAGGCCCCTTCGTGGCCGGATGACCCGACCACCGAAACCGGCAAGGTCGAGGCCTGGAGCCACGGCGGTGGCGCCCCTTGGCAGAGCGCGAGCTTCGATGCCGAGACCAACACGATCATCGTCGGCGCCGGCAACCCTGGCCCGTGGAACACCTGGGCGCGCACCGCCAAGGACGGCAACCCCCACGACTTCGATAGCCTCTACACCTCGGGTCAGGTCGGCGTCGATCCAAGCACCGGCGAAGTGAAGTGGTTCTACCAGCACACCCCGAACGACGCCTGGGACTTCTCCGGCAACAACGAGCTGGTGCTGTTCGACTACAAGGACAAGGACGACAAAGTGGTCAAGGCCACCGGTCACGCCGACCGCAACGGTTTCTTCTACGTGGTGGACCGCAACAACGGCAAGCTGCAGAACGCCTTCCCGTTTGTCGACAACATCACCTGGGCCAGCCATATCGACCTGAAGACCGGACGTCCGGTGGAGAACGAAGGCCAGCGCCCGGCCAAGCCATTGCCGGGTGAAACCAAAGGCAAACCGGTGGAAGTCTCGCCGCCGTTCCTGGGTGGCAAGAACTGGAACCCCATGGCCTACAGCCAGGACACCGGCCTGTTCTACATCCCGGGCAACCAATGGAAAGAGGAATACTGGACCGAAGAGGTCAACTACAAGAAGGGCTCGGCGTACCTGGGCATGGGCTTTCGCATCAAGCGCATGTATGACGACCACGTCGGCACCCTGCGCGCGATGAACCCAACCACCGGCAAAGTGGTGTGGGAGCACAAGGAAGCCCTGCCGCTGTGGGCCGGCGTGTTGGCCACCAAGGGCAACCTGGTGTTCACCGGTACGGGCGACGGTTTCTTCAAAGCCTTTGACGCAAAAACCGGCAAAGAGCTGTGGAAGTTCCAGACCGGCAGCGGCATCGTCTCGCCGCCGATCACCTGGGAGCAGGATGGCGAGCAGTATGTCGGCGTGACCGTCGGCTATGGCGGCGCGGTGCCGTTGTGGGGCGGCGACATGGCTGAACTGACCAAGCCGGTGGCGCAAGGCGGGTCGTTCTGGGTGTTCAAGATCCCGAGTTGGGATAACAAGACCGCGCAAAAATAACCCCAGCGAGAATGCCGGGCCGCCTTTTGTGGCAAGCGGGTTCCCCTGTGGCGAGCCCGCTCACCACAGGATCCCCAGAGGTTGCATGATGAATTACCTACCCTTGTTACTCTTGCTCTCCCTGCCCATGGCGCACGCCGACGACGGCGACGACACGCCGCTGATCATCAACGGCTGCACCATCGCCGAACACAGCCAATGCCCCGGCGCCAACCTCAAGGGCGCCAACCTGCGCAACCAGGACTTGAGCAAGATGAACCTGGCCGGCGCCGACCTGCGCGAGGCGGATCTGCGCCATGCCAACCTCGACCTGGCCAACCTGGAAAAGGCCCAGCTGCAAGGCGCCAACCTGACCCGCGCCAGCCTGCAACAGGCCAACCTGCGCCTGGCCAACTTCAGCGGCGCCACGCTGATGGCGATCCAGGGTTGGGGGCTGTTCGCCCAAGGCGCGCAGTTCGAAAACGCCAACCTCAGCGCGGCCTACCTGCAATTTGCGCGGTTGTCCGGGGCAAAAATGCACAAGGCCAACCTGCGCGCGGCCGACCTGGAAATGACCTGGTTGAGCAAGGCCGACCTGCAAGGTGCCGACCTCAGCGATGCCAATCTGCAGGAAGCCAAGTTTGGCGAAAGCAACCTGGAACAGGCCACCCTCACCGGCAGCCGCCAGCACTACGCGAACTTCCAGGATGCCAATATGGAAGGCTGCATCGACTGCCCCACCACCTGGGATCGCTAGCCCCCCCTCCCTCAGTGGATGTGCGCACACCCGCTTATCCAACCACCCGCACCACCCCCATGTCGATCCCCAAGTGCACCAGCTCGGCATGGGAACTCACCTGCAATTTGCTCTTGAGCAAGGTCAGGTGATTGGACACGGTCTTGCTGCTGATATTCAGCTGGTCGGCAATCGCTCGGGTGGGCGTGCCCTTGACCAGCATCAGGAAGATTTCCAGCTCGCGCGGGGTCATGCCCTGCATGCGCTGGTCGCGGGGCGTGTAGGCCAATTCTGTGGCCAGCGCCTGTTCGATGTAGGCGTGGCCGTCGAGGATGCGCCGCACCGCTTCGATCAGCACCTCGGGCGCCGAGCTTTTGGTCAGGTATCCCGAGGCGCCCGCCTCCAAAGCCTGGCGCACCAGGGGCAACTCGTCGTGCATGCTGAAAAACAGCACGCGCAGTTGCGGCAGGCGCTGGCGCAGGCGCCGGGTAGTTTCCAGGCCGCTGATGCCCGGCAGGCCGAAGTCCATGATCACCAGGTGCGGCAGTGCTTCCTGGACCCGGCTCAACGCTTCTTCACCGCTGGCCGCCTCGCGCACTTCAACAGCCGGCAGCAGCGCACGCAGCAGGCTGGCATAGCCCTGGCGCACCACGGCGTGGTCATCCACCAACAGAATATTCATGAAGCCTCCAACGGCATGTTCAACGCCAACGCCCAGCCGGCGCCGGGCTGGCTGATGATCTTCAATTCGCCGCCCAGGCAGCGGGCGCGTTCGGCCATCGAATGCAGGCCCACACCCGGCCGCTGGGGCGTTTGTGCACCGCGACCGTTATCGCGCACCCACAGGCGCAGGCGCGAACCGCGATGTTGCAGGCGCACGTGCACCTGGCTGGCGTCGGCATGTCGCAGGATGTTGGTCAGGGCTTCCTGGAGCAGGCGGTACAGATGGGTCTTGCTGGCGCCGGGCAACAGCGGCAGGTTCGTACTGACTTGCAGGTGGCAGGGAATGCCGTGGCTGGCCTGCCACTGCGTGACCAGCATCGAAAACGCCTCGGCCATCGGCAGGTGTTGCAGGGCTACCGGATAGAGATCGTGGACCAGCGCCCTGAAGCCTTGCTGCAAGTGCTCGCAGTGATCCTCCAATTGCGCCACGGTGGACGCCAGCAGATGCGGCTGATCGGTGACCAGACGCAACAGGCAGGCCTGGGCGCGAATGCCGGCCAGGTATTGGCCGAGGTCATCGTGCAGGGTCTGGGCCAGGTGGGTGCGCTCCTGCTCCTGCACCGCCAGCAGGCTCTGGGTGAGTAGAGTGTTATCGGTGCGCGCCTGCTCCAGGGCGTCGGTCATGCGGTTGAAGTGCAGCGCCAACTGGCGTGCTTCCGGCGCGCCTTGACTGCGCAGGCGCACGTTGAGCTGGCCGGCGCACACCTGTTGCAGCGCGCGCAGCAATTCATCCAGCACGCCCATGCCATGGCGCACCGCCCAACGGATGGTCAACAGGCTCAGCGCCAAAGCCAGGGCGCACAGGCCCAGCAGTTGTTGCAGGGAGTCCCAGACCTCGTCGATTTCATCCCGTGGGTCAACGGCGATGGACACGCGCCGACCGTCCGGCAAGTCCAGCACCTGGGCACTGCGGCGCGCCTCGGCAAACAGCAGGCGCCCGAGCCAGGCGTCCAGCCCGTCCGGGGCCGGCGCTTGCGTGGTGTCGCCGCTCGCCAGCCAGCGCACACGTACATGGCGCAAACTCGCGGTGAGGTGGGGTTGCAGGCTGGCCGGGTCGCGCTCGGCGGTTTCGCTCAGGTAGTGCACCACCGCTTCGGCCGATTGCAGCTCGCGCTCCACATCGGCCAGGGCCTGGTGCAGCAACAGCGCGGTGCAGGCGCAGGTCACCAGGGCGAAGAAGCCGCACACCCACAGGTTGATACGCCACAGGGCCGACAGGCCGGGCCGGGTGGTGAAGACGCGCATGCTCGTGTCACTCCTGTGAAGAAGACCGGTAGGGATCCATGCTAAGACCGCACCCGCTGCGCGGGGCTACTACCTTGGTACTGCCCCAGCGCTACTTTCTGCATATTTGCAGCGACGTTCAGGGTTCCTATGCTGGCGCTACCTGTCATGGAGTGCCTTATGCGCCAGCTCGCCCCCTACGCCGTGATCTGCCTGCTGGCAATCGCCTGGGCCGCCACCGGCCAGGCCGCTGAAGCGCCCCTGCAGGTGCAGATCGGCTACCTGGGCTATCGGCCCGATCCAGGCCCGCTGCTGTCGAATGTGATTGCCGAGCCCGCCGATGCCGGGCAGCGCGGCGCTGAACTGGCGATCATCGACAGCAACAGCACCGGCGCCTTTCTCAACCAGCGCTACAGCCTGACCAGCGCCACGGTGGACACCCCGGACGCGCTGCTCGCCGCCGCCCACGCCCAGCATGCCCAGGGCCTGCGCCTGTTCGTGGTGAACGCGCCCGCCGCCAGCCTGCGCCAACTCAGCGCGGCGTTGCCCGACAGCCTGCTGTTCAATGCCGGCAGCCCGGATGACAGCCTGCGCAGCACCGACTGCCTGGGCAACGTGCTGCATACGCTGCCCAGCCGCGCGATGCTCGCCGATGCGCTGGCGCAGTTCCTGGTTGTGCGCAAATGGCACAAAGCGCTGTTGATCGTCGGCCCCACCGAGGATGACCAGGCCTACGCCGCCGCCCTGCGTCGCGCCGCCAAACGCTTCGGCGTGCAGCTGGTGGCGGAAAAGGCCTGGCGTTTCGATAACGACCAACGCCGCAGCGCCCAGGCAGATATGCCGCTGTTCACCCAGACCGCCGAATACGACGTGGTGCTGGTGGCCGACGAGCGCGGCGACTTCGGCGAGTACGTGCCCTACCAGACCTGGTACCCGCGCCCCGTCGCCGGCACCCAGGGCCTGACGCCCACCGGCTGGCACAAAACCGTCGAGACCTACGGCGCCGCCCAATTGCAGAAACGCTTCGAGGCCCTGGCCGGGCGCTGGATGAACGACCGCGACTTCGCCGCCTGGATGGCCGTGCGCAGCGTCGCCAGTGCAGTGAGCAAGTTGCGCCAGGTCGAGCCCATGGCGATCCGCCAACTGGACATCAGCGAGCAACTGCCCCTGGATGGTTTCAAGGGCCGCAAGCTCAGCTACCGCCCCTGGAACGGCCAACTGCGCCAACCGATTCCCATCGTGCAGCCCCGCGCGCTGGTCAGCACCTCGCCCCAGGATGGTTTCCTGCACCCCACCAACGAAATGGACAGCCTGGGCTATGACAAACCCGAGGTGACCTGCCGCTTCCCTTGATCACCTACCCACAATAATAAGGAATCCGCCATGCGCCGCACCCTGCTCTCATGCGCCCTGCTGCTTGCCGCCGGGCACGCCGTGGCCAGTACCGCCTGGGTCTCCAACGAGAAAGACAACAGCCTGAGCCTGATCGACATGCAGACCCTGCAAGTCACCGACACCCTCAAGGTCGGCCAGCGTCCGCGAGGCTTGCTGCTGTCCCATGACAACAAGCTGCTGTACATCTGCGCCAGCGACTCGGACCGCGTGCAGGTGATGGACGTGGCCACGCGCAAGATCATCAAGGAACTGCCCTCCGGCAAAGACCCCGAGCAGTTCGCCCTGCACCCCAATAACCGCTGGCTGTACGTGTCCAACGAAGACGACGCGCTGGTCACCGTGATCGACACCGAGACCTCCAAAGTGCTCGGCCAGATCAACGTCGGCGTCGAGCCCGAAGGCATGGCCGTGAGCCCGGATGGCAAGTGGGCGGTGAACACCAGCGAAACCACCAACATGCTGCACTGGATCGACACCAGCACCCAGACCCTGGCCGACAGCACCCTGGTGGACCAGCGCCCGCGCTTCGTCGAGTTCAACCACGATGGCTCGCAGCTGTGGGCCTCGGCGGAAATCGGCGGCACCGTGACCATCCTCGACGTGGCCAGCCGCGCGATCCTCAAGACCCTGACCTTCAAGATCAAGGGCGTGCACCCGGACAAAGTCCAGCCGGTCGGCATCAAGCTCAGCGCCGACGGCAAGTACGGCTTTGTCGCCCTCGGCCCGGCCAACCATGTGGCGGTGATCGACGCCAAGACCTTCGAGGTCCTCGACTACCTGTTGGTGGGCCGCCGCGTGTGGCAGATGGCATTTACCCCGGACGAGAAACAGTTGCTGGCCACCAACGGCGTGAGCGGTGATGTGTCGGTGATCGATGTGGACAGCCTCAAGGTGATCAAGTCGGTGAAGGTCGGGCGTTATCCGTGGGGCGTGGTGGTCACGCCATGAACGCCCTGGAGGTGCGCGACCTGAGCTTCGCCTACGGCGCACGGCAGGCCTTGTGCGAGGTGAGTTTCAGCCTGGCGCCAGGGCGCTTTGCGGCGCTGCTGGGGCCCAATGGCGCCGGCAAATCCACCTTGATCGCCCTGCTCACGCGGCTGTATGACCTGCAAAGCGGCGACATTCGCGTGGGTGGTCATTCCTTGCGTGAGGCGCCGCGTGCGGCCCTTACACAATTGGGTGTGGTGTTCCAGCAAAGCACCCTGGACCTGGATTTAAGCGTGGAACAGAACCTGCGCTACCACGCCGCACTGCATGGTTTATCGCGGCGCCAGACCGACCTGCGCGTAGCCGCCGAACTGGCACGCCAGGCCCTCACCGAACGGCGCCGCGAAAAAGTCCGCGAGCTCAACGGCGGGCATCGGCGCCGGGTGGAAATCGCCCGGGCGTTGCTGCATGAGCCGCGATTGCTGCTGTTGGATGAAGCCAGCGTCGGCCTCGACCCGGCCAGCCGCCTGGCGCTGAACCAGCACGTGCGCAGCCTGTGCCTCGAACACGGCATCAGCGTGCTGTGGACCACCCACCTGCTCGATGAAGTTCAGGCCGACGATGCGTTGATGATCCTGCATCAGGGGCGCCTGGTGGCCAGTGGGCAAGTCGATGCCTTGATCGCGCAACAAGGCGGCGACCTGGGCAGCGTGTTCGCGCGCTTGACGCGCCCCACCACGACGGGAGCGGCGGCATGAACGCTTACTGGCAGTGCCTGCGCGGCATCGTCCTGCGCGAGTGGCTGCGCTTTGTGTTGCAGCGCACGCGGTTTCTCAGTGCGCTGGTGCGCCCATTGCTGTGGCTACTGGTGTTCGCCGCCGGGTTCCGCGCCGCGTTGGGCATCTCGGTAATCGAGCCCTACGACACCTACATCCCTTACGAGGTGTACATCATCCCGGGGCTGGCCTGCATGATCCTGCTGTTCAACGGCATGCAAGGCTCGCTCTCGATGGTCTACGACCGCGAGATGGGCAGCATGCGCGTGCTGCTGACCAGCCCGTTGCCGCGCACGTTTTTGCTGTGCAGCAAGCTGTTGGCCACTGCGCTGATTTCGCTGTTGCAGGTGTATGGGTTCCTGGCGATCGCCTGGGTGTATGGCGTGCAACCGCCGGCCATGGGGCTGTTGATCGCCCTGCCGGCGTTGCTGCTGGTGGCCTTGATGTTGAGCGCCCTGGGCCTGTTGCTGTCGAACGCGATTCGCCAACTGGAGAACTTTGCCGGGGTGATGAACTTCGTGATCTTCCCGCTGTTTTTCCTCTCGTCGGCGCTGTACCCGTTGTGGAAAATGCGCGACTCCAGTGAATGGCTGTACTGGCTGTGCGCGGTCAACCCGTTTACCCACGCCGTGGAGCTGGTGCGCTTCGCCCTGTACGAACGCTTCGCCGGCCTGGCCCTGGCGGTGTGCCTGGGCTTGACCCTGCTGTTCTCGGTGTTGGCGGTGCTGACCTTCAATCCCCAGCATGCGGCGTTGCGCAAAAAGGGCTGAAGGCGGCAAAACTACTACTTTGGTACTGGTTTTCCTGTCTATCGTCGCATTCCCAAGGGCTCGAGACTCACGTGTAATGCGCGCATAACGATAAGGATTGCCCTGCCATGCTGTACGCTCGACTGCCTCTGTTGGCACTGCTGTGCCTGTTCGTCGCTAACGTTCAGGCTGACGCCCCACTGTTTTCCGCCGATGGCTACCGCATCAGCCTGTACCGCAGCCCCACGCCCGACCACCTGCCAGGCGCCACGATTGTCGACACCGCGGCCCTGCAAACCGTGCTCAGCCAAACACCCGCGCCGGTGCTGATCGATGTGTACCGCCGCCAGTGGCTGCAAGGCCGCTTCATCGAAGACCAGCCCCACGCCAACCTGCCCGGTAGCCACTGGCTGGCCAATACCGGCGACGGCGACCTGACGCCGGAGTGGCAAAGCTATTTCGTGCGCCACCTGTATGCCTACAGCGGCGGCGACCTCAAGCGACCGCTGGTCTTCTATTGCCGCTCCGATTGCTGGCTGAGTTGGAACGCGGTAAAACGGGCCGCCAACCTCGGCTATACCTCTGTGTACTGGTATCGCGACGGTCTGGATGCCTGGGAAGCGGCGAAGCTGCCGGTGACGGTCGCCCAACCCGAGCCATTTCAAACATCACAATAAGAAAGGTGAACGGCCATGTACAAAATCCTGATTGCCGACGATCACCCACTGTTTCGCGAAGCGATCCATAACGTCATCAGCGACGGCTTTCCCGGCAGCGAAGTGATGGAAACCGCCGACCTCGACAGCGCCCTGGCGCTGACCCAGGAACACGACGACCTCGACCTGATCCTGCTCGACCTGAACATGCCCGGCATGCACGGCCTCAATGGCCTGATCAACCTGCGCAACGAGGCGCCGACCATTCCGGTGGTGATCGTCTCGGCCGAGCAGGACAAGCAGGTCGTGCTGCAAGCCATCACCTATGGCGCCGTGGGCTTTATCACCAAGTCCTCGCCGCGCCTGCAAATGACCGAGGCGATCCAGCAGATTCTCAACGGCAACGTGTACCTGCCGCCGGACATCATCCGCACCCAGAAGCCCGGCACCCACCGACGCCTCAACGAAAACCCCGGCTTCGCCCCCGAACTGCTGCAAGCCCTGACACGCAAGCAATTGCTGGTGCTGGAACGCATGACCAAGGGCGAGTCGAACAAGCAGATCGCCTACACCCTGGAAATTGCCGAGACCACGGTAAAGGCCCACGTGTCGGCGATCCTGCGCAAGTTGAATGTGCATAACCGAGTGCAGGCAATCCTCAGTGCCGGGGATATCGACTTCGGCTCGTACCTGCGCCGCTGACCCCTCTGACACAACACAAATCAAAGGTGGGAGGGGGCTTGCTCCCGATAGCTGTGGACCAGTCAACACCTTCTTGGCTGAACCACCGCCATCGGGAGCAAGCCCCCTCCCACACTTGATCTCCGTTTGTCACGGCCGACTGAGTATGTGGCTCATGACAGTCAGTCAAGCGTACATCGCCTCCTGTAGGAGCGAGCTTGCTCGCGAAAAACGTCAACGATAACGCGTGCTTCCTGAATGAACGCGGCGCCTGTGAGTTTTTCGCGAGCAAGCTCGCTCCTACAAAAAGCCTTAACTGACTGGCATTAGGGCGGGCCGAGCAGGTGGCTCATGGCGGTCTTGAGTTTCATCGGGCGTACCGGCTTGTGCATCAGCGTGTGCCCCAACTCGCGAATTTGCAGCTTGAGTTCATTGCTGTAGTTGGCGGTGATCATCAGCGCCGGGATCGCGCGGCCGCGGCGTCCATTGATGCGGGCGACGGCGTCGACGCCGTTTTGGTCGTCGTCGAGGTGGTAGTCGGCGATCAGCAGGTCGGCTTCGGCATGGTAGTTGTCCACCTGCCGTGCCAGGTCTTGCTCCGACAACGCCGTGATCACCTGGCAGCCCCAGCCTTCCAGTAAGGTGCGCATGCCCGCGCAGATCGCCGCGTCGTTATCCAGCACCCACACCCGTGCGCCTTGCAGGCGTTCGAGCATCGGTTCGCTCATGGCCAGCATTGGCAGCGACTTGGGCGCCGTGGCGCTCAACGGCACCTCCACCGAGAACATCGAGCCCTTGCCCGGCCAGGATTTGACGCTGATGCGATGCCCCAGGATCCCAGCGATCTTTTCCACAATCGCCAGCCCCAGGCCCAACCCCCGGTCCTGGTCGGGCCGCTGCACATCGCCACGCTTGAACTCCTGGAAAATCTCCTCCAACCGCTCCTCGGCGATGCCCATGCCGCTGTCCCACACCTGGATCAACAAACGCTGCTGCTGGCGGCGACAGCCCAGCACCACACGCCCCTTGTAGGTGTAGCGAATCGCATTGCTCAGCAGGTTGCGCAGAATCCGCGCCAGCAACTGAATATCGCTGCGCACCAGCGCCGAGCAGCCGACAAAATGCAACGCCAGGCCCTCGCTGCGGGCCATTTCGGTGTACTCGGCGGCCAGGTTGTCGAGCAACTCACTCAGGGCAAACGGCGCGATATCAGCCTTGATCACCCCGGCATCCAGCTTGGAAATATCCACCAGTGTGCCCAACAGGTTTTCCACGTCTTCCAGGGAATTGCTCACGTTGCGCACCAGGGTTTCGCTGGGCCGCTCCAGCAGTGCGCTGGTAAACAGGCGCGCCGCGTTCAAAGGTTGCAGCAGATCATGGCTGACGGCGGCGAGGAATTTGGTTTTCGACAGGTTGGCCTGTTCCGCCTCCAGTTTGGCTTCACGCAGGCGCGACTCCACACGCCGACGCTCGTCAATCTCCTGCAATAACTGGTCGTTGAGCGCGGTCAGTTCCGAGGTGCGCTGGGCGACGCGTTGTTCCAGGTGCTGATAGGCCTGGTGCAGGGCTTCGGCGGTACGGCGGCGTTCGGTGATGTCGCGGATCAGCACAAAGATCCCCACCACCTCGCCGCTGGCCAGCATATTCGGCACATAGGAGCGCAGCATGTAGCGCTCCTGGTTATTGATGTTGGTCTCGGCGAATTCAAAGGTCACGCTCTCCCCCGCCAGGGCGCGGGCGACGTAGGCATCCAGGCGCTGGCAGTGCTGCTCGCTGTGGACTTCGCGCAGGCTCTGGCCGAGCATCATGCCGCGCGGCCAGCAATACCATTCTTCATAGACTTTATTGGTGAACTCGTAGACCAGGTCGGCATTCAGGTAGCCGATCAGGGCCGGGACGTTATCGGTGATCAGGCGAATCCAGCGTTCGCTTTCCTGGGCCTTTTGCGCCGCCGCCTGTTCGCCGCGCAGGGTTTCGGCGCGCAGCCGGGCGTTGATCAGCAAGTGGTTGCTGGCCTTGAGTTCGGCCATCGCCTGGTTCAGCGCGTCGGTGCGTTCGCGCACCTGCTCGGCCAGCACCACCGAATGCTGAAAGGTGGTGTACGGGTTATTACCCTGGGCCATGCCGGACTCGATGCGCTCGATCAGCGCCGCGTTGATCCGTGCCAGCTTGTGGTTGTCCTGTTGCAGCTGGGCAACCTGGGCGAGCAGTTCAGCGCCGGCCTCGGGCAATGGCGACCCCGGTGAAAGTCTGGTTGATATGCATGCCATTGAACTGTTCTCCGTAGGTGTTGAAACCCATCACCCGCTGGTCACGCAGGAAACCGCCGATCTGTTCCAGATTGCCTGAGTCTTCCAACTCCAGGCGGCGCAGGAAGCAGTCGCAGCCGATGGTCAACAGCAGATCGCCAAGGCGCGCTTGCAGGCCGTCGAACAGGGTTTGCAGGTTGGGCAGGATCGGTCCGGGCTTCATCACGGTGAGGACGATGCCGTTTTCCACCGCGCAGTAGAAACTCAGGCTGAGGTCGTCGTGCACTTGCTGGATCGCCCGCACGTAGTACTGGTCGTGGATGCGCACTGCCAACGGGTGCGCCGCGAAGACGCGGTGATCGAGGTCGGCCACGGCCACGCCGATATGCCGCGCGTACTCTTCGGCGGCGGGTTCGGCGTTGAGTTCGAAGACCCGGCGCGACGGGCTGTCGGCGCCGGTCACCACCAGTTTTTCGCTGCGCGGCAGGATGTGGTGGGTGGTGAACACCTCGAAATCCAGCCAGGTATTGACCAGCACCACCACCGCTGCGCCGCTGTGGAAGGCGCCGTTGAAGTACACATGGGTGTGGGTGAGGAAGTTGTCGTCGCCGGCCGAACCGCCGAAATGCGGAATGTCGCCGAGCGCCGCGCTGAGGGCGGCGAGCACCATTTCTTCGCGACTGGACAGGCCATCGAGCAGCGTCAGGGCGAAGGTGTTGCCCTTGATCGGCGCCAGGGTGTTGCTGCGGCAACCGCCGACCAGACGTTCGACCATCTGCTGGGCGTCGATCAGGCTGAAGTGTTCCACCTGGTCGATCAGCTCGGTGGCGATGGAAAAGTGCGCGTGGTTAAAGCCCATCGCCGTAATGCAATTGCGGCCATAGCCTTGGGGCGTGATCTCGCCGGCGCTGGTGCAGCCCACCACGCGCACATTGCCCAGGCACTCTTGCAACGCTTGGCCCAGGGCCTGCAAATCGTAGGACGCCGAGCAGAAAAACAGCACGAAGCCCAGGTATGGATGCAACAGTTGCTGCGCCAACTCCTCGGCGGCCTGCCCGGCATCGCTCGCCTGGGACATCGCGCTGACTACGCCTTCGCTGTTATGCATCGTTGCCTCCCCCTCTGAGGCATGAGTGTACGAAGGGCGGAGGGTGGGACCTATGCTACTTGGGTACTGGGTGGGGGGATGCGATGGGATGAATCGCTCAAAAACAAGGGAGATTCAAATGTTGGACTGCATTTCAAATTCACAGCAAAGCGTTCACAAGCATTCCAGCTGCAACCACTACACACAGGCTGGCAAACCCCACCTGCAAAGTGCGTGCGGCAATCACCGAGCACAGGCGCCGGCCGATCAGCATGCCGACGATGCTCGCCACGATAAACACCCAGCCCACGGGTTCGATGCGCACACCGGCATGGAACGCGCCGGCCACGCCGATCAGCGAAATCAGGCTGATCACCATCAGCGACGTGGCGACGATGCCGCGCATCTGCACGTCGGTGAGTTGCTTGAACGCCGGTACGATCAGAAAGCCGCCACCCACCCCGAGCAACCCCGAGACGGCCCCCGTCACGGCGCCCAGTGCGGCCAGGGTGGCACTGCATTTGGCGGTCCAGGCCAGGCGCCCGGTCTGTTGATTGAGCATGCAGTTCTTCTGGCCCCAGGACGCCGCGCCATGGTCACTCGGCCCGGCCTCGAGCTTTTCGCGCTGCAACATGCGCCAGGCCACGAGCACCATCAGCGCACTGAACAGGCCCATCAGCACCGGCTCCGGCAACTGGTGGGCGAGAAACACCCCCAGCGGCGAAAACAGCGCGCCGAGCAAGGCGATCAACAGCGCGGCGCGGTAACGCACCAGGCCGTGGCGTAACCCGTCAATCGCCCCGACGGCCGCTGCCGCCCCCACCGCAAGCAACGACACCGGCGCGGCCTGGGTCATCGTCAAGCCTAACCCCAACACCAACGCCGGCACCCCGAGGATGCCGCCGCCCGCGCCGGTCAGGCCCATGACCAGGCCCATCAACATCCCCAACACACTGGCCAGCAGCATTTAATCCACCTTGCTCAGACGGGTCAGCCACTCGCGGCCCTTGAGCATGCCGTTCCAGTAGAACCACGGCAGCAACGTCGCCTTGAGAAACCACATCGAACGGCGTGCCCGGGTCGGGTCGAGGGGAAAGGTCGGCAGCAACTTGCCGCCGTAGCCGAACTCGGCCAGCACCACCTTGCCCTTCTCCACCGTCAGCGGGCACGAGCCATAGCCGTCGTATTTGAGCGGCAGCGGCGCCTGTTTGCGCAAGGCCAGCAGGTTTTCGGCGACCACCACGATTTGCTTGCGCACGGCGGCGGCGGTCTTGGCATTGCTGGTGCCGCACACATCGCCCAGGCCGAAGATCTGCGGGTAGCGCTGGTGCTGCAGGCTGTGGGGGTTCACCTCGCACCAGCCGGCAGCATCGGCCAGCGGGCTTTGGCGGATAAAGTCCGGGGCAACTTGCGGCGGCACCACGTGCAGCAGGTCGAAGGATTTTTCCTCGACGGTGACGTTGCCCTCGGCATCCTTCACCTCGAACCAGGCCTTGCGCGCCGGGCCGTCGACCTTGACCAGGTTGGCGTTGAACGCCAGGCGTGCGTGGTATTTCTCCACGTATTTCATCAACGGCGGCACAAAGGTCGCCACACCGAACAGCGCCGCGCCGGCCAGGTTGAATTCGACGTCGATGTGTTTGAGGTCGCCCTGCCTGAGCCAGTGATCGCAGGACAGGTACATGGCCTTTTGCGGCGCACCCGCGCATTTGATCGGCATGGCCGGCTGGGTAAAGATCGCCTTGCCGCCCTTGAGTTGCTGCACCAGTTGCCAGGTGTAGGCGGCGCTTTCGTAGCTGTAATTGGAGGTGACGCCGTGCTGGCCCAGGGTCGCTTCCAGGCCCTCGACTTTCTCCCAGGCCAGGCGCAGGCCGGGGCAGACGATCAGGTTGTTCCAAGTGACGCGCTGGCCGCTGTCGAGCACCAGGGTGTGCTCGTCCGGCAACAGTTCGGTGACCGCGGCCTGCACCCAGGTGACGCCATTGGGCAGCACATCGGCCAGGGGCCGTCGGGTCTTTTTCAGGTCGTAGGCACCGCCGCCGACCAGGGTCCAGGCCGGCTGGTAGCAGTGATGGTCGCTGGGTTCGATGAGGGTGATGTTCAGGTCGGGGTCGCGCTTGAGCAGGCTGGCCAGCAGGCCGATGCCTGCCGAACCGCCGCCGATGACGACGATATCGCCACTGATGGTTGGCCCCCAGTGTTGGTCGGTCATGGTCTATTGCCTTTTATCGTCAATGCACACAAGGGTCGCTGCCGTATGGCGTCACGCCCAGCTTTTTATCACCGCGCCGCAGTAAAGACCGGACAGTGTCTTCATAACTTGGATCACTTCATGGCTGGCCAGCCCGTAGAAGATGTACTTGCCTTCGCGACGGGTGGCGACCAGCCCTTCGTCACGCAGGATGCCCAACTGCTGTGACAGCGTGGGCTGGCGTACGCCGGTCATGGTTTCCAGCTCGCCGACATTGCGTTCGCCCTGGGTCAACTGGCACAGAATCAACAAACGATCCTCATTGGCCAGGGCCTTGAGCAAGGCACAGGCCTTGGACGCCGACGCGCGCAACTGGGCGACTTCGCCTTCACTCAGAGTAGATTCCATTTGCCTCGGGTCCTTTGCGTCACTTAAGCTCAAAACATTATGTGTAAATGTAAAGTGATTGTAATCACTTTTTTCAGCATCAGGGGCAGCCGTCATGTCAGCGTTGATTCATTCCTTTCTGGACGAGGCGTCGTCGACCTACACCTACGTCGTCTATGAAACGGACGGCGGCCCCTGTGCCATCGTCGATTCGGTGCTCAACTACGACCCGGCCTCCGGGCGCACCGACACTGCCCAGGCCGACAAGGTCATTGCCTTTGTGCGTGAGCACCGCCTGCAGGTGCAATGGCTGCTGGAAACCCACGCCCATGCCGACCACCTGTCGGCCGCGCCGTACCTGCGCCGGACCCTGGGCGGCAAGATCGCCATCGGCCAGAGCATCAGCAAGGTGCAGGACGTGTTCAAGCACCTGTTTAACCTGGAGCCGGAATTTCGCGTCGACGGCTCGCAGTTCGATCACCTGTTTGCGCCGGATGAAATCTTCCACATCGGCAACATCAAGGCCCAGGCCCTGCACGTGCCCGGGCATACCCCGGCAGACATGGCCTACCTGATCGACGACCGCCTCATCCTGGTCGGCGACACCCTGTTCATGCCCGACGTCGGCACCGCCCGCTGCGACTTCCCCGGCGGCGATGCACGCCAGTTGTATGCGTCGATGCGCAAGCTCTTGGCCTTTGCCCCCGATACCCAACTGTACGTGTGCCATGACTACCCGCCCGAAGGTCGCGAGGCCAAATGCCTGACCAGCGTCGCGGAACAGCGCGCGGGCAATATTCATGTGCATGACGGAGTGGATGAAGCGGCGTTCGTGGCGATGCGCACCCAACGCGATGCCGGGCTGGGGATGCCCACGCTGTTGTTGCCGGCGATCCAGGTGAATGTGCGGGCGGGGAATATGCCGCCAGCGGAGGACAACGGAGTGGTGTACTTGAAGATTCCGTTGAACCGGTTGTAAAGCCGCCCTGCATGGCGTCCATGCCGTTCCATGCTCCTGGGGTGTTGCGCAGGTGTGATCAGGCTACGGCAAATTTCGACACGATCTGCTTGAGGTCCACCGCCAGCCTCGACAGTTCTTGACTGGCAATCGACGTCTGGCCGGCCGCTGAAGAACTCTGGATGGAAAGATCACGGATGCTGATCAGGTTCTGGTCCACCGAGCGGGCCACATGGGCCTGTTCCTCGGAGGCTGTGGCGATCAACAGGTTGCGGTCATTGATGTCGGCGATGGCCTCGGTGATCTGAGTAATCGCCAGGCCTGCTTCATGGGCGATCTTCAGTGAATCCACCGCTTCGTTGCGGTTGAGGGCCATGGACGACACCGCTTCGCTGGAGCACGTCTGGATTTTCGCGATCATCTGCTCGATTTCCTGGGTCGAGGTCTGGGTTCTATGGGCCAGTGCCCGCACTTCGTCGGCCACCACCGCAAAGCCCCGGCCCTGCTCCCCTGCTCTGGCGGCTTCAATGGCGGCGTTCAAGGCCAGCAGGTTGGTTTGCTCGGCAATCGAGCGGATCACTTCAACCACCCGCGCAATATCCTGGGCCTGCTTGGCGAGCCCTTCGACTTCGACGCCGGTCTGCTGCACCGTGGCGCTGAGCTTCTCGATGGAGGCGATGGTTTGCGTCACACGCTCCTGGCCCACTTTGGCCGAGCGTTGGGAGTCCTGCGTGGACTGGGAAGCCGACACCGCATTGCGCGCCACTTCTTCCACGGCCGCCGTCATTTCGTTAACCGCCGTGGCGGCCTGATCGGTTTCCATGCTTTGACGTTCAATACCGGCACTGGACTCGCGGGTGATGGCGCTCATCTCCTCCGCCGCCGCCGCCAATTGCCCGGACGCTTCCGAGATGTGCTGCAAGGTACTTTTCAGGTTCATTTGCATGGACGCGGTTGAGCGTTGCAACGCGGTCAACTCGTCATTGCCATTGATGGCAATGGCCACGCGCAAATCGCCGTCGGCAATCTTGCCGGTCGATACCAACAATTCACGGACCGGAGTAATGATGCTGCGGGTAAACAGATGCGCGACCAAGACAGTGAGCAGCAATGACACGCCCATCAATATCCAGGTGAACAAGCGCGCCGCGTCATATTCGCTGGAGGCCACTTGCACCGCCGTCTTGGAGCCCCGCTCATTTAATGCGATCAACTCGCTGATGGAACGCTGCACCTCCAGGGCAATCGGCCCGTTGACGTCACGCAAGTAGGTCGACATCTGTTCAACGGACAAGGTAGAGGCTTGCGCAAGAAATTCGTCCATCTTCTGGCTGTAGTTTTTTATGCCGTTTAGTGCGTCGTTGTACTTGGCTTGCTCCTCGGGGCCCGAGACTAAAGGCGCATAACGCGCGGCAACATCAAGGGCTTCCGTACGCGTCGCTTTGAGTTTTTCCAGGGAGGCCGGATCCTGGCGGCCGATATCCATGGCATAACGACGCAGATCAAGACGAAGTTTGTAAAAAGCTGAATCTATCTCACCCGCCAAACGAATACTGGGGAGCCAGTTAGTTTCGATTTCAACCGTCGACGCATAGACTTTATCGACTTTTATCAGCGTCATTGCTCCTTGTATCAACAGCAGAAGGCACACCACACCAAAACAAAGCGTGGTACGAAAGTTTAACTTCAAGGCTCTCATGGACATCGCAGCTCACCCCTTTCCTGGGCCGCGAACTTCACGGCCTATGGGGCCAATGTGTTGACATGAGCGTGAAAAATACGTGACCGCTTATGCAATTTTTCATTAACTAAAAATAAAAACGTCACACTGATTATTACGTAGCTAGCTATCAGGATTATGGTGCAGCCGTATTGGGCTCAAACCATTAACCCACCCGGCGGCAACGGCAGTGCGGTCTTATAGCGCACTTGCTTGAGAGCAAAGCTTGAGCGGATGTTGGCGACCCCCGGCACCTTGGTCAGAAAGTCCATCATGAACCGCTCCAGCGACTGGATCGTCGGCACCAGCACGCGGATCAAGTAGTCGGGATCGCCGGCCATCAAATAGCACTCCATCACCTCGGGCCGATCGGAAATCGCGCTTTCGAACTGCTGCAACGCCAGCTCGTTCTGCTTTTCCAGGCTCACATGGATAAACACGTTGACGTGCAGCCCCAGCAAATCGGCGTCGAGCAGCGTGACTTGCTCGCGAATCAGGCCCAGTTCTTCCATCGCCTTGACCCGGTTGAAACACGGCGTGGGTGAAAGGTTGACCGAGCGGGCGAGGTCGGCGTTGGTGATCCGCGCATTCTCCTGCAGGGCGTTGAGAATGCCGATATCGGTACGGTCCAGTTTGCGCATGAGACAAAATCACCTGTTTATTATGTTTATGCAGTTTTTTTATCCGCAAATGAGCGCGGGCGCAACGAAACACAGATAAATATTCTTCTACGCCACGCCTATGATTGTTGTAGGACAAGATTTCTTCTACCCGAAGACTGACTGTCAGCTAGCGCGCCCACTACAAGAAATTCACAAGATCGAGCGTAGAAAGCCATGAATCAGCCATATGCCCCACTGCGCCTGCACGTTCCCGAACCCTCGGGCCGTCCCGGCTGCAAGACCGACTTTACCTACCTGCGCCTGACCGACGCCGGCCTGGTGCGCAAACCCGCTATCGACGTAGAACCCGCCGAGACCGCCGACCTGGCCAAGGGCCTCATCCGCGTGCTCGACGACCAGGGCCAGGCCCTGGGTCCGTGGGCCGAAGGGGTTCCCGTGGAGATTCTGCGCAAAGGCATGCGTGCCATGCTCAAGACGCGGATCTTCGACAACCGCATGGTGGTCGCCCAGCGTCAGAAGAAAATGTCGTTCTACATGCAAAGCCTCGGCGAAGAAGCCATCGGCAGCGCCCAGGCCCTGGCCTTGAACATCGACGACATGTGCTTCCCCACCTACCGCCAGCAAAGCATCCTGATGGCCCGCGACGTGCCGTTGGTGGACCTGATCTGCCAGTTGCTGTCCAACGAGCGCGACCCGCTCAAGGGCCGCCAGTTGCCGATCATGTACTCGGTAAAAGACGCCGGTTTCTTCACCATCTCCGGCAACCTCGCCACTCAATTCGTACAAGGTGTGGGCTGGGGCATGGCCTCGGCGATCAAGGGCGATACCAAGATCGCCTCGGCCTGGATCGGCGACGGCGCCACCGCCGAATCCGACTTCCACACCGCCCTCACCTTTGCCCACGTGTACCGCGCCCCGGTGATTCTCAACGTGGTCAACAACCAGTGGGCGATTTCCACCTTCCAGGCCATTGCCGGTGGTGAAGCCACCACCTTCGCCGGACGCGGCGTCGGTTGCGGCATCGCCTCCCTGCGCGTGGACGGCAACGACTTTATCGCGGTGTATGCCGCCTCCGCCTGGGCTGCCGAGCGTGCGCGCCGCAACCTCGGCCCAACCCTGATCGAATGGGTCACCTACCGCGCCGGCCCGCACTCCACCTCGGACGATCCGTCCAAGTACCGCCCCGCCGACGACTGGAGCCACTTCCCGCTGGGCGACCCGATTGCCCGCCTCAAGCAGCACCTGATCAGGATTGGCCAGTGGTCCGAAGAGGAACACGCGGCGGTCAGTGCCGAACTGGAAGCCGAGGTGATCGCCGCGCAGAAAGAAGCCGAACAGTACGGCACCCTGGCCGGTGGCCAGATTCCAAGCGCCGCGACCATGTTCGAAGACGTCTATAAAGAGATGCCGGAGCACTTGAAGCGCCAGCGTCAAGCGTTGGGGGTCTGACATGAACGATCACAACAACAGTATTGAAGTGGAAACCGCGATGACCACCACCACCATGACCATGATCCAGGCCCTGCGCTCGGCCATGGATGTGATGCTTGAACGTGATGACAACGTGGTGGTGTTCGGCCAGGACGTCGGTTACTTCGGCGGTGTATTCCGCTGCACCGAGGGCTTGCAGACCAAGTACGGCAGCTCGCGGGTGTTCGACGCACCGATCTCCGAGAGCGGCATTATCGGCGTGGCCGTGGGCATGGGTGCCTATGGCCTGCGCCCGGTGGCCGAAATCCAGTTCGCCGACTACGTCTACCCCGCCACCGACCAGATCATCTCCGAAGCGGCGCGCCTGCGTTATCGCTCGGCCGGCCAGTTCACTGCACCGCTGACCATGCGCATGCCCTGCGGCGGCGGCATCTACGGCGGCCAGACCCACAGCCAGAGCATCGAAGCGGTGTTCACCCAGGTCTGCGGCCTGCGCACGGTGATGCCGTCCAACCCCTATGACGCCAAGGGCCTGCTGATCGCCTCGATCGAAAACGACGACCCGGTGATCTTCCTTGAGCCTAAACGCCTGTACAACGGCCCGTTCGACGGCCACCACGACCGCCCGGTAACACCGTGGTCGAAACACCCGCAAGCGCAAGTGCCGGACGGTTACTACACCGTGCCGCTGGACGTCGCCGCCATCGTGCGTCCGGGCTCGGCCGTCACTGTGCTGACCTACGGCACCACCGTGTATGTCTCGCAGGTCGCCGCCGAAGAAACCGGCATCGACGCCGAAGTCATCGACCTGCGCAGCCTGTGGCCGCTGGACCTGGAAACCATCGTCAAATCCGTGAAGAAGACCGGCCGTTGCGTGGTGGTGCACGAAGCCACCCGCACCTGCGGCTTTGGCGCCGAGCTGGTGGCGCTGGTGCAAGAGCATTGCTTCCACCACCTGGAAGCGCCGATCGAACGTGTTACCGGTTGGGACACTCCCTACCCGCACGCGCAGGAGTGGGCGTATTTCCCAGGCCCGTCTCGAGTGGGCGCGGCGTTGAAACGGGTCATGGAGGTCTGAATGGGCACGCACGTTATCAAGATGCCGGACATTGGCGAAGGCATCGCGGAAGTTGAACTGTCGGTCTGGCATGTGAAGGTCGGCGACATGGTCGTCGAAGACCAGGTGCTGGCGGATGTGATGACCGACAAGGCGATGGTGGACATTCCCTCGCCGGTCCACGGCAAGGTGATTGCCCTCGGCGGCGAGCCGGGTGAAGTCATGGCGGTGGGCAGTATTCTGATCAGCATTGAAGTGGAAGGTGCGGGTAACGCCAAAGACGTGCCGGTGGCGAAAGAAGCGCCCAAGGCTGCGCCCGTCGTCGAGGCCAAACCGGCACCGGTGGTTGAGAGCAAGCCCGCGCCCGTCGTGACCGCACAGGCCCCCGTGGCTCGCGAAGCCGACGAACGCCCCCTGGCCTCCCCCGCTGTACGCAAGCACGCGCTGGATGCCGGTATCCAACTGCGCCTGGTCCAGGGCTCCGGCCCCGCCGGGCGGATCCTGCACGAAGACCTCGACGCCTATCTGCAACAAGGCGCGTCAAAAGCTTCGACGGCAGCCAACCCTTACGCCGAGCGCAACGACGAAGAACAGATCCCGGTGATCGGCATGCGCCGCAAGATCGCCCAGCGCATGCAGGACGCCACCCGGCGTGCCGCGCATTTCAGCTATGTGGAAGAGATCGACGTCACCGCCCTCGACGAGCTGCGCGTGCACCTCAACGAGAAGCACGGCGCCACGCGCGGCAAGCTGACGTTGCTGCCGTTTATCGTGCGCGCCATGGTCGTGGCGCTGCGGGAGTTCCCGCAGATCAACGCGCGTTACGACGACGAAGCCCAGGTCATCACCCGCCTCGGCGCGGTGCATGTGGGCGTCGCCACCCAAAGCGACGTCGGCCTGATGGTGCCGGTGGTGCGTCACGCCGAGGCGCGCAGCCTGTGGGGCAACGCCGAGGAAATCGCGCGTCTGGCCAGCGCCGCGCGCAATGGCAAAGCCAGTCGCGATGAGCTGTCGGGTTCGACCATTACCCTGACCAGCCTGGGCGCCTTGGGCGGTATCGTCAGCACCCCGGTGCTGAACCTGCCGGAGGTGGCCATTGTGGGCGTCAACCGTATCGTTGAGCGGCCGATGGTGATCAAGGGCCAGATCGTGATTCGCAAGATGATGAACCTCTCCAGCTCCTTCGATCACCGCGTGGTCGATGGCATGGACGCGGCGCAATTCATCCAGGCCATTCGCGGCCTGCTCGAACAACCCGCCAGCCTGTTCCTGGAGTAAGGGCATGACTCAGATAGTGCATACCACCCTGCTGATTATCGGCGGCGGTCCTGGCGGTTATGTGGCCGCCATTCGTGCCGGCCAGTTGGGCATCCCGACCATCCTGGTGGAAGGCCAGGCATTGGGCGGCACCTGCTTGAACATCGGCTGCATTCCGTCCAAGGCCTTGATTCACGTGGCCGAGCAGTTTCAGCAAACCGTGCACCACAGCCAGGGTTCCCAGTTGGGAATCGAGGTGGATGTGCCAACCCTGGACATCCGCAAAAGCGTGGAATGGAAAGACGGCATCGTCGACCGCCTGACCACCGGCGTCGCTGCACTGCTTAAAAAGCACAAAGTGCAGGTGATCCATGGCTGGGCCAAGGTGGTAGACGGCAAGACCGTCGACGTCGGCGACCAGCGCTTCCAGTGCGAACACCTGCTGCTGGCCACCGGCTCGAAAAGCGTCAACCTGCCGATGCTGCCGATTGGTGGGCCGATCATCTCCTCTACCGAAGCCCTGGCGCCAACCCGCGTGCCCAAGCGCCTGATCGTGGTGGGCGGCGGTTACATCGGCCTGGAGCTGGGGATTGCCTATCGCAAGCTCGGCGCCGAGGTCAGTGTGGTCGAGGCCCAGGACCGTATCCTGCCGGCCTACGACGCCGAGCTGACGCAACCGGTGCACGAATCGCTCAAGCAGTTGGGCGTGAAGCTGTACCTCAAGCACAGCGTCACCGGTTTCGAGCACAACAGCCTGCAAGTACGCGATCCGAATGGTGACACGTTGTCGCTGGAGACCGATCAGGTGTTGGTGGCCGTGGGTCGCAAACCCAACACCCAGGGCTGGAACCTCGAAGCGCTGAACCTGGAGATGAACGGCGCGGCGATCAAGATCGACAGCCGCTGCCAGACCAGTATGCGCAATGTGTATGCCATCGGCGACCTGAGCGGCGAGCCGATGCTGGCGCACCGGGCCATGGCCCAGGGTGAGATGGTGGCCGAACTGATCAGTGGGCAACACCGCGAATTCAACCCGGCCGCGATCCCGGCGGTGTGCTTTACCGACCCGGAACTGGTGGTGGTCGGCAAGACGCCCGACGAAGCCAAGGCCGCCGGCCTGGACTGCATCGTGTCGAGTTTCCCGTTTGCCGCCAACGGCCGCGCGATGACCCTGGAGTCGAAAACCGGCTTCGTACGGGTGGTGGCGCGCCGCGACAATCATCTGATCGTCGGCTGGCAAGCGGTCGGCGCCGGCGTGTCCGAGCTGTCCACCGCCTTCGGCCTGAGCCTGGAAATGGGCGCGCGCCTGGAGGACGTGGCGGGCACCATCCACGCCCACCCGACGCTTGGCGAAGCGGTGCAGGAAGCTGCGCTGCGGGCGCTGGGCCACGCCTTGCACCTGTAAATAAACACCCCCTGTAGGAGCGAGCTTGCTCGCGAAGAACCTGAGGGCGCCGCGTTCATTCTGGTTTCACGCGTTATCGTTGACGATTTTCGCGGGCAAGCTCGCGCCTACAAGGGACGCGGGGGATGCGAACGGGCCTGCGAATGAAGTATTGTTGCGCCCATTCAGAAAAAAACCGACTTGACCAGAGATAGAGGGTGTCATGGGTAACGAGAGCATCAATTGGGACAAGCTGGGTTTTGACTACATCAAGACCGACAAGCGGTTTCTCCAGGTCTGGAAAAACGGCGAATGGCAGGCCGGCACCCTGACCGACGACAACCAGCTGCATATCAGCGAGGGCTCTACCGCCCTGCACTACGGCCAGCAGTGCTTCGAAGGCCTCAAGGCCTACCGCTGCAAGGACGGCTCGATCAACCTGTTCCGTCCGGACCAGAACGCCGCCCGCATGCAACGCAGCTGCGCGCGCCTGCTGATGCCGCATGTGTCGACTGAAGACTTCATTGAAGCCTGCAAACAAGTGGTCAAGGCCAACGAGCGCTTCATCCCGCCGTATGGCAGCGGCGGCGCGCTGTACCTGCGCCCGTTCGTGATCGGTACCGGTGACAACATCGGCGTGCGTACCGCACCGGAGTTCATCTTCTCAGTGTTCTGCATCCCGGTCGGCGCCTACTTCAAGGGCGGCCTGGTGCCCCACAACTTCCAGATCTCCACCTTCGACCGCGCCGCGCCACAGGGCACCGGTGCCGCCAAGGTCGGTGGCAACTACGCCGCCAGCCTGATGCCGGGCTCGGAAGCGAAGAAATCCGGTTTCGCCGATGCGATCTACCTGGATCCGATGACCCACTCGAAAATCGAAGAAGTCGGCTCGGCCAACTTTTTCGGGATCACCCACGACAACAAGTTCATCACACCGAAGTCGCCTTCGGTGCTGCCAGGCATCACCCGCCTGTCGCTGATCGAACTGGCCCAGACCCGCCTGGGCCTGGAAGTGGTCGAGGGCGAAGTGTTCATCGACAAGCTGGATCAGTTCAAGGAAGCCGGCGCCTGCGGGACTGCGGCAGTGATCTCGCCGATCGGCGGTATCCAGTACAACGGCCAGCTGCATGTGTTCCACAGCGAGACCGAAGTCGGCCCGATCACCCAGAAGCTCTACAAAGAGCTGACCGGTGTGCAGACCGGCGACATCGAAGCACCAGCAGGTTGGATCGTAAAAGTCTAAGCCAGTAACACCGCAAAACCCTGTGGGAGGGGGCTTGCCCCCGATGGCAGTGGGTCAGTCAATGAATCTGTTGACTGATACACCGGCATCGGGAGCAAGCCCCCTCCCACATTTGCTCTCCGGTGTCCTCAGGATTGAGCCGGGATATTCTCGGCAATCTTCTTGCCCATGCTGACCCTCGCCTCCACCCCATACCCCAACGCCTCGTAAAACCCCGCCACCGCCTCATTGCCACTGGTGATCTGCAGATTGATCTTCATGCAGCCCAGGGCCGTCAGTGCCTGTTCCGCATGCCGCACCAGCGAGGAACCGAGGCCATGACGCCGATAGTCGGCGTGCACCGCCACCGAATACAGCCAGCCGCGATGACCGTCATAGCCGGCCAGAATCGTGCCGATCACGGTTTTCTTGTCCGTCGCCACGAAAAACAGCCCATCGTTGACGGCAAGCTTTTTATCAATCGCCAGCGTTGGCAGGTTATGCGCCGTGTCGTACCCAAAAGCCTGCTGCCATAAGGCAACCACTTGCGCCCGGTGCTGGCGGTCGCGGTATGCCCCGATGGGATGGCGCGACAGCAGCGCTTTTTCCATCACCAACGTGCGTTCATTGCCGTGGTAGACATCGCGCACCGTGTGAAAGCCCAGCTTGGTGTAGAACGGCTCGGCGGTCAGCGAGGACGGCACACTCAACACCGTCACCCCGGCTTCCCGGGCCCGCGCTTCGATTTCGATCATCAGCAACCGGCCAATGCCCTGCCCTTGCCGCGCCGGGTTGACGAACACCGAGCGCACCACACTGGCATCCAGCGCAGCCGTGGCGACGATCACCTGATCCTGGACCGCCACCAGCACCACCCGGCGCTTGAGCAACTCCAGCACCGCGTCTGGCGTGAAGTTGCTGGCCACCCGAGCAATCACATCCGCCGGATAATCCCGCGCATTGCTGCTGTGCAAGGCTGCCAGGATGACCTGGCTGATCCCTTCGGCATCCTCGGATTGGGCAAGACGTACGACGGTAGACATGACTCCTCCTGGCTGACGGCGCTATTACAGTCCCCACTGTATCAATGTGGGAGGGGGCTTGCCCCCTCCCACATTTTGACCCCGCTCCAGCTCCAACAGCCGATTCGGCTGCATCGCCCCCCTTTTCAGCTTTCCCGGCTGGGCCGCCCCGTTGTTTCAGCCGGGATACATCCCGCACAAGCCACAAAATAGCCTCACTGCTCAACCCCATGGATTCGTGCCCCCATGCAAACCACCAACACCGTCTTGATGATTCGCCCGGCGCGCTTTGCCTTCAACCCGGACACCGCAATCAACAACCGATTCCAACGCCCGCCTCTCGACCCGCTCAGCGCACAGCAGAAAGCGCTGGAAGAGTTCGACGGCTATGTCGACACCCTGCGCCGGCATGGCGTGGAAGTGCTGGTGGTGCAAGACACCCCGGCGCCCCACACACCCGACTCGATCTTCCCCAACAACTGGTGGAGCAGCCACGCCGACGGCAGCCTGGTGCTGTACCCGATGGAAGGCCAGAACCGCCGACTGGAGCGCAACAAAGGCGTGCTGCAAGTGCTGGAGCAACGTTTCGCGATCAGCGAAACCATTGACCTCAGCCATCTCGAACAACAGAACATCTTCCTCGAAGGCACCGGCAGCATGGTGCTCGACCGCCAGCACCGCATCAGCTACGCCTGCCACTCCGGGCGCACCCACCACGACGCGCTGCGCCAATTTGCCGAACGCCTCGACTACCAGCTCTGCGTATTCCACGCCGTCGACCGCCACCACGCACCGATCTATCACAGCAACGTGATGATGAGCGTCGGCCGCGACCTCTCGGTGGTGTGCCTGCAAGCGTTGCCCGACGCCGATGAACGCCAGGCCCTGGAGCGCTCGTTGCGCGACACCGGCAAGGACATCCTCGGCCTCGACTTCGACCAGCTCGAAGCGTTCGCCGGCAACATGCTCGAAGTCCACGACCGCGACGGCCAGCCGCTGCTGGTGATGTCCGCCAGTGCCTGGGGCGCCCTGAAACCCGCCCAGCGCCAGCAGGTGGAGCGCCATACACGGCCGGTGGTGGTGAACATCGACAACATCGAACGCATCGGCGGCGGCAGTGCCCGCTGCATGCTGGCAGAAGTGCATCTGCCTGCCCGTCCCTCATTTCAATAAGGAGTCTTGCCATGACCCGCTACATCGACGTCAACGACCTCAGCTACCTGGTCTCGCAAAAAGGCCTGCAAACCTGCATCACCGAGATGGCCGAGTACATCCGCGCCGACTACCTGCGCTGGCAGGATTTCGAAAAATGCGCACGTCTGGCCAACCACTCGCCGGACGGCGTGATCGAGTTGATGCCGGTGTCCGACGCCTCGCTGTACGCCTTCAAATACGTCAACGGCCACCCGAAGAACACCCTGGCCGGCATGCTCACCGTGATGGCCTTTGGTGCCCTCGGTGACGTGGACACCGGCAAACCGGTGCTGCTCGCGGAAATGACCCTGACCACCGCGATCCGCACCGCTGCCACCTCGGCCCTGGTGGCCCGCTACCTGGCCCGACCAAACAGCCGCAGCATGGCGTTGATCGGCAACGGTTCCCAGAGCGAATTCCAGGCCCTGGCCTTCCACGCCATGCTCGGCATCAACGAGATCCGCCTGTTCGATATCGACGCCAAGGCCATGGCCAAGCTGGCGACCAACCTCAGGGCGTTCCCGGCGATCAAGGTGATCCTGGCGGGCAGCGTGGCCGAGGCGGTCAAAGGTGCGGACATCGTCACCACCGTCACCGCCGACAAGGCCTACGCGACCATCCTCACCGACGAGATGATTGAACCGGGCATGCACCTCAATGCCGTGGGCGGCGACTGCCCGGGCAAGACCGAGCTGGACCGCCGCATCGTCGAGCGCGCCCGTGTGATCGTCGAGTACGAACCGCAAAGCCGCATCGAAGGTGAAATCCAGCACATGCCAGAGGACTCGCCGGTGACCGAACTGTGGCAAGTGATCAACGGCCAGGCCGCCGGCCGCGAGAATGAGCGCCAGGTCACCCTGTTCGACTCGGTGGGCTTTGCCATCGAAGACTACTCAGCCCTGCGCTACGTGCTCGACGTAGCCAAGGCATTGGATGTGGGCAGCGAACTGGAACTGGTTCCGGACCTGGCCGACCCGAAAGACCTGTTTGCACGCCTGGCCCAACAGCCAAGCGCACAGCACAAAAAGCGCGCCTGAGACCGCTCTGGCCTGCCCCTTTGCGGCAAGGGCAGGCCTGATTTCCAGTACCGAAAAGCCGATTCAGCGGGTACGACAGCCGTTTCCGCTGCATTGGCTGTTTTAACAGCGCAATTTGCGCTTTGCGCACGGGGTAAACGACACAAAAAACGCACCATCATGAAGCATTCTGAGCCCGACCAAAGAGTCACGGACTGAATCCAAGCTGCACCCTTTTTACTGCCCTGACATCAATTACAAAATATAGGGACTGACACATGATTCCACTGCGAACACTCTTCGCTGCACTGCTGTTGCCACTGTGCGCCAGCGCCGCCCACGCCCAGGATTGGAAAGAAATCCGCTTCGGCGTCTTCCCCGAGTACCCCCCGTTTGAATCCGTGGCCGCCGACGGCAGCCTGCAGGGCTTCGATATCGAGTTGGGCAACGCGATCTGCGCCAAGCTCGACGTCAAATGCACCTGGGTGCACAACGAATTCGACGGCATGATCCCGGCCCTGCGCGCGCGCAAGTTCGACGCGATCATGTCGTCCATGGCCGTGACCCCGGCGCGCGAGAAGGTCATCGACTTCACCGACCGCCTGTTCCTCAGCCCCACCTCCGTGATCACCCGCAAAAACGCCGACTTCGGCGACACCCCGGAATCGTTGAAAGGCAAACAAGTCGGTGTGCTGCAAGGCTCGTTGCAGGAAGCCTATGCCCGCGCGCACCTGGCCAAGCTCGGCGCACAGATCAAGGCGTACCAGTCCCAGGAGCAGAACTACGCCGACCTGCAGAACGGCCGCCTCGATGCCACCCTGACCGACAAGCTCGAAGCCCAGCTCAACTTCCTGTCCAAGCCTGAAGGCGCCGACTTCAAGACCGGCCCGGCCTTCAAGGACCCAACCCTGCCCCTGGACATCGCCATGGGCCTGCGCAAGAACGACCAGGACTTGCGTGCGCTGATCAACAAGGGCATCGCCGCCGTCCAGGCCGATGGCACCTACGCGCAGATCCAGAAGAAATACTTCGGCGATCAAGACATCTACAACGAATAAGCCAACACAATCCCCCGTGGGAGGGGGCTTGCTCCCGATAGCGGTGGGTCAGTCAATACAGGTGTCGACTGGCACGCCCTCATCGGAAGCAAGCCCCCTTCCTCAGCGGGATGTCTGCGCCCTTTAGAGATGCTCCCCATGAACGAACTCTTCAACCTGCAAGGCTACGGCCCGATGCTGGCCCAGGGTGCCTGGATGACGGTCAAGCTGGCGTTCCTCGCGCTGACCCTGAGCCTCACCCTGGGCCTGATCGCTGCCGGTGCCAAACTCTCCAGCGCCCGATGGCTGCGGGTGCCGGCCACGCTGTACACCACGCTGATCCGCAGCGTGCCGGACCTGGTGCTGATCCTGCTGATTTTCTACAGCCTGCAACTGTGGCTCAACGACCTGAGCGAAGTGTTCGGCTGGGACTACTTTGAAATCGACCCATTTACCGCCGGGGTCATCACCCTGGGGTTTATCTACGGCGCGTATTTCACCGAGAACTTCCGTGGCGCGATTCTCAGTGTGCCGGTCGGCCAACTCGAAGCCGCCACCGCCTACGGCCTGAGCCGCTGGCAGCGTTTTCACCTGGTGCTGTTCCCGCAGTTGATGCGCTTTGCCCTGCCGGGCCTGGGCAATAACTGGCTGGTGCTGCTCAAGTCCACGGCGCTGGTGTCGATCATCGGCCTGTCGGACCTGGTCAAGGCCGCGCAGAACGCCGGCAAGACCACCAACGAGCCGTTGTACTTCCTGATCCTCGCGGGCCTGGTGTACCTGGTGATCACCACCCTCTCCAACCGCATCTTCAAGCGCCTCGAACGGCGCTATAACCTCGGCATCAAGGGGATGGCGCGATGATCGAACTGTTCCAGCAATACGGCCTGGCTTACCTGTTCAGCGACGGCGCCGGGTTGTCCGGCGTTGCCATGACCTTGTGGCTGTTCATTATCTCGGTGGCGCTTGGGTTTTTCCTGTCGATCCCCCTGGCGCTGGCCCGCGTGTCGGAGCACTTCTGGCTGCGCTGGCCGGTGGAGGTCTACACCTACCTGTTTCGCGGCACGCCGCTGTATATCCAACTGCTGATTTGCTACACCGGGCTGTACAGCCTGGAGGTGGTGCAGGACAACGCCCTGCTCAACCAGTTTTTCCGCAATGCCCTCAACTGCACCCTGCTGGCCTTTGTGCTCAACACCTGCGCCTACACCGTGGAAATCTTCGCCGGGGCCATCCGCAACATTCCCCACGGCGAACTCGAAGCGGCCCGCGCCTATGGCCTGCATGGCTGGCGCCTCAACCTGTTTGTGGTGGTGCCTGCCGCACTGCGCCGGGCGCTGCCGGCCTACAGCAATGAAATGATCCTGATGCTGCACGCCACGTCGCTGGCGTTTACCGCCACCGTCGCCGACATCCTCAAGGTGGCGCGCGATGCAAATGCCGAGACGTTCCTGACGTTCCAGGCCTTCGGCATCGCTGCCCTGCTCTACATGCTGCTGTCCTTTGCACTGGTGGGCCTGTTCCGACTGGCCGAACGTCGCTGGATGCGTTTTCTTGTTCCTACCCGAGGCTAACCCATGAATCAGTCCGCGCAGGCCCTGGCCACTTATCCTGTCGATGTCCCCGTTCCCAAGGCTGCAACTGCTGCCATCAAGCTGCAAGTCGAAGGCATCCATAAACGCTACGGCGAACACGAAGTGCTCAAGGGCGTGTCCCTCAACGCCCGCAACGGCGATGTGATCAGCCTGATCGGTGCCAGCGGCTCGGGCAAAAGCACCCTGCTGCGCTGCATCAATTTTCTCGAACAGCCGGACGCCGGCGTGATCACCCTGGACGGCATCAGCATCGAAATGCGCCAGGGCCGCGCCGGCACCCGCGCGCCGCACCAGCAACAATTGCAGAACCTGCGCACGCGCCTGGCCATGGTGTTCCAGCACTTCAACCTGTGGAGCCACATGACCGTGCTGGAAAACATCACCATGGCCCCGCGCCGGGTGCTGGGCGTCAGTGCGGCCGACGCGGAAAAACGCGCGCGTATGTACCTCGACAAGGTCGGCCTGCCGGGCCGCGTGGCCGATCAGTACCCGGCGTTCCTGTCCGGCGGCCAGCAACAGCGCGTGGCCATTGCGCGGGCCCTGGCGATGGAGCCGGAAATCATTCTGTTCGATGAACCCACCTCCGCCCTCGACCCCGAACTTGTAGGAGAAGTCCTCAAAGTCATACAGACGTTGGCTGAGGAAGGTCGTACCATGCTGATGGTCACCCACGAAATGGGCTTTGCCCGCCAGGTGTCCAGCCAAGTGCTGTTCTTGCATCAGGGCCGAGTCGAGGAACAAGGCGGCGCCGAGATCCTCGACCACCCCAACAGCGAGCGCTTGCAGCAATTTCTTTCCAACCGTTTGAAGTGAACCCCATGGATACCAAGGCCAACGGACCCCATACCTCCCCTGCGCTGGATCGCATCGATGAGGCGATCATCGAAGTGCTGCGCCACCAGGGCCGTATCACCTACGAAAAGCTCTCGTCACTGGTACACCTCACTCCCAGGCCCTGCCTGGAACGGGTGCGCAAGCTGGAGCGACGCGGGGTGATTCGTGGGTATGGGGCAATCATCGATGTACAGATGGTCTCGCCAGGGTTGTCGCTGCTGGTGCTGGTGGCCTTGTCCAACCAGAGCGGGCGCTCGGCGCAAAAGGCCTTCGAAGCGTGTATGAAGGCCTGCCCCCAGGTGTTCGAATGCCAGTTGATCAGCGGTCCGTTCGACTACAGCCTGCGCATGCGTTGCCGGGATATGGAGCACTACCGGGTGGTATCGGAGATCTGGCTGAACAATGATGAGTTGCACATCGATAAGTTGGTGGCGCATCCGGAGTTGGCGGTGGTGAAAAATACCGCCATCGAACTGGCCTGAGCCCCACTCGCCAAGCCAATGAGGATCGAATGTGGGAGGGGCGGTGCGACGATTCGACTTGCTCCCGATAGCGGTGGGTCAGTGAAAGATGAGCTGACTGACACACTGCTATCGGGAGCCCCCTCCCACATTTTTAACCATGCCCGCTTAAGATTTTCTTACCTTGGCGCGCCCCAACCAGCTTCGCCTGCCCATCCTTCTGCTTCCCCGTACGCGCCTCGCTGATCAACCCCGGGATCAACTTGCCCTCCGGCAGATTCTTCCAGAACCGACTCGGCAAGTGCCCTTCCATCACCTTGGGGTTCAACCGCGCCGGGTTGAAAATGTGGCTGTAGTAGGTCAGCCACATCGCGCTGTGGGGATCCTCGACATTCTGCGCCAGCTGCCGCCACGCCTCGGGGCACTCACGCTGGTGGATCAACTGCTCGCCGTCGTAATACACCCCGTCCAACGGCGTGGCGATCATCCAGCGATGGCGCCCCATGCGCCCGACAAAATGCTGGCTGGCCGATTTGAGGATGTCATGGGCCGGCTCGTGCCACGCCACGTATTCCGGCAACTCAGGCCCCGCCCCTGCCGGCAAGGCGATAAAGCGCACAAACGCATGCAGATGATGGGCCTCACGGCTGACCTGCTTGATGCGCCGCTGCAGCTCACTGCCGAGCTTGTCCCCAGCCAACATCGCCGTACGATCCCCATGGCTGACGCGCCACAACACCTCATACAACAGACTCCAACGCTGATCACCTTGGTAGCAGGCGGCCGACTCCAGCAACTCCAGCAGCGCCTTGGGAATCCGCGCCTGGAACGGCCCCAAGCCTTCGGGAATCGGCTCATCGGTGGCAAACAGGTCCGCCGCCTGTACCTCGCCCCAGCTCACCTGGCTGGGGTCGACCTGATGGCTGAGCAGCCAACGCGCCTGTTCGCGCCAGGTGCTGAAGAGGTTGTCGCATTCCAGGCTGATCATCCCCACAGCCCCATCTGCTGCGGCTGCGGGCGGTCGCGCAGTTGCTCGCGCAGCAGCACGCTGGTGCTGTCCGCCTGCTGCGGATGGTAGTCACTGGTGATGAAAAACGGCTTGGCCTTGGCCAGCACACAACGCATGCGGGCCAGGTCTTCAAAGCGGATCTTGCGTTCGCGGCGCAGGTCCACCAGGCGTTGGGTGGTGCGCAGGCCGATCCCTGGGATGCGGGCGATCAGGGTGGGCTCGGCGCGATTCAGGTCCAGCGGGAACACCTCGCGGTGTTCCAGGGCCCAGGCCAGCTTGGGGTCGATATCCAATGCCAGGTGGCCAGGGCCTTCGAACAGTTCGTTGGCGCTGAAGCCGTAGCTGCGCAGCAGGAAGTCGGCCTGATACAAACGGTGCTCGCGCATCAACGGCGGCGCGGCCAGGGGTACGCTTTTCGGGCTGTTGGGGATGGGACTGAAGGCCGAGTAGTACACGCGGCGCAGTTTGAAGTTGCCATACAGCGCCTCGGCACTGTGGAGGATGGTGCTGTCGTCGGTCTCGTCGGCGCCAACGATCATCTGGGTGCTCTGCCCGGCCGGGGCGAAACGCGGCGCGCGGGGTTCGTTCAGGACCGTCTGCTCGCCGGTGTAGATGGTCTGCATGGCCTGCTTGATCGAGACGATCTGTTTTTCCGGCGCCAGGGTTTGCAGGCTGGCATCGGTGGGCAGTTCGATGTTGACACTGAGGCGGTCGGCGTAGCGCCCGGCCTCGGCAATCAGTGCCGGGTCGGCTTCGGGGATGGTCTTGAGGTGGATGTAACCGCGAAAGTCATGCTCTTCGCGCAGCAGCTTGGCCACCCGCACCAATTGCTCCATGGTGTAGTCGGCCGAACGAATGATGCCGGAGCTGAGAAACAACCCACTGACGCAGTTGCGCTTGTAGAAATCCAGGGTCAGCGTGACCACCTCCTCCGGGCTGAAGCGTGCACGAGGCACGTCGCTGGAGCGGCGGTTGACGCAATATTGGCAGTCGTAGAGACAGAAGTTGGTGAGCAGCACCTTGAGCAGCGACACGCAACGACCGTCCGGCGTGTAGCTATGACAGATGCCCATGCCATCGGTGGACCCCAGCCCCGCCTTGCCCTCCGAACTGCGCTTGGGCGCGCCACTGCTGGCGCAGGAAGCGTCGTACTTGGCGGCATCGGCGAGGATGCTGAGTTTTTCGATCAACTGCATGGGGGGCTACCGATACTGGTTTTTTGTACAGTATCAGCCAGCCCCCCGTGTCACAAGTGCAGCCTGTCAGCTGGCGGTGGCCAGGAGCAGATCCTGCACCGAACGCCCCTTGCCACGGCTACGGTCGTTTTCAAACAGCGACGCCGCAATCTCGTCCGCACGAATCGGCAGTACCGACAGCAACGTATCGCTCAGGCCATGGCTGGCCTGGCTGAAGCCCTGGATGTAGATGCCGGCCTTGCAGCGCTCATCGGTGACGATGCGGTAGTCGCGGGCGACTTCAAAATCACCCAGATACTCCTCCAGTGGCGCCAACAGTGCGCGGTGCGTCTCGCGCTCGTAACCGGTGGCAAGGATCACCGCGTCGTAATGGTTGACGCTGGTTTCGCCGTTGGCGTTGTTGCGCAGGGCCAGTTCGATGCCCAGGGGCCCAGGGGTAGCCTTCTCGACCACGGTCATGGTGCGGAAGGCCTGGCGGGCGATGCCGGAGACTTTCTGGCGGTAGAAAATCCCGTAGATGCGCTCGATCAGGTCCAGGTCGACCACCGAATAGTTGGTGTTCTGGTACTCGGCGACCAGGCGCTCGCGCTCGGCACCGACTTGCTGGAACACCAGGTCGGTAAACGCTGGCGAGAACACTTCGTTGACGAACGGGCTGTCATCGGCCGGCTTGAGCGCCGAACCGCGCAGGATCATGTCGACCTGCACCGACGGGAAGCTGTCATTGAGGTCGATAAAGGCTTCCGCTGCGCTCTGGCCACCGCCGATGATCGCGATGCGCATCGCCTTGCCGTCCACGCACGGCTGGGTGGCCATGCGTTCCAGGTATTGGGAATGGTGGAACACGCGGCCGTCGTCCTTGAGGGCCTTGAACGCTTCGGGAATACGCGGCGTGCCACCGGCGCTGACCACCACCGAACGGGTGGTGCGCACATGCTGCTCGCCCAGCGCATCGCGGGAGATCACGCGCAGCGCCTCGATCTGCTGCTGGTGCAGGATCGGCTCGATGGCCAGCACTTCCTCGCCGTAGCGGGCCTGGGTCTGGAACTGCCCCGCAACCCAGCGCAGGTAGTCGTTGTACTCCATGCGGCACGGGTAAAAGGTGCCCAGGTTGATGAAGTCCACCAGACGACCGTGGGCTTTCAGGTAATTGACGAAGGAATACGGGCTGGTGGGGTTGCGCAGGGTCACCAGGTCCTTGAGGAACGAAATCTGCAATTCGCTCTGGGTCACCAGGGTATTGCCGTGCCAGCGATAGTCGGCCTGTTTGTCGAGAAACAGCACGTCCAGTTTGCCCTGCGCCTTTTCACGCTCCTGCAGGGCGATGGCCAGCGCCAGGTTCGAAGGGCCAAAACCGATACCGATCAGGTCGTGAACCGCGGGCGAAGCAATTGCCTGTGTCATTCCAGTGTCCTCTGGATAAGCCCCTTGGCGGTGGGGCGGGAATACCTTCAAGACCTGCACAACAGGTCATGTGTTGATAGGAAACGAGGACAGTGAAATAAAATTTACCTGATCAGTGATCAGTGCGCGTCCCACTCGCGCATCCGCACCCGGCAATGCTTCATGGCGTTGACGATATGTTTTTCCACCAGGCTGCGGGAAATGCCCAGGTGTGCGGCGATTTGCAGGTGGCTCAGGCCATCGAGTTTGCGCAGCAGGAAGCTGTCGCGACAGGCCGCCGGCAACTCGGCCAGGGCACGTTCGAGCATCTCCAGGCGCAGGCCGTGATCGTGAGTGGTATGGGGGGTGCAGGCCGCGAAGCGTCCTTCGCTGTCCAGCACCTCCAGGGGCTCGACATGGCGCAAGGCGTTGCGTCGATGGCCGTCGATCACCAGATTGAGCGCGGTGCGGTACAAAAACGCACGAGGCTGGTGGATCGGGGTCGCACTGGAACGCTCCAGCACCCGCACATAAGCGTCATGCACCACATCCTCGGCCACCTGACGGTTGCCCAGCTTGGCGTTGAGGAAACACACCAGCTCGCGATAGTAGTTTTCCAACATGACTCCCGATCGCCGGGTGGCGGCATTAGGTCCTGTAGGCCATTCAGTAATGGCAGTTTGGGTAGGTGCAATTTATAGTAATTCTCATCTACTTTTAACCCAGACTTACATTTACCCGCGTATTTTTTATCCCTCAGCGCGGTCACCGCTTACCCAGCGGCCTAAATCCTCGGGCAATTCTCTCGTTTAACTGTCAGCTCTGCGCAACTGCGCTCCGAACTTTCCTGGCTGGAACCTAAGCATGAAACGCCCTCGCCCTGCCCGACGCGCCTTGCTAGCTATCGCGTGCCTGATACCCATCATCGCCGTCGCCGCCTGGCAGGTATTGCCGCCGGGGCGTGAGAACCTGACCACCGTCACCGTCACCCGCGGCAATATCGAAAACAGCGTCACGGCCTTGGGCACCCTGCAACCGCGCCGATATGTCGACGTCGGCGCGCAGGCGTCAGGGCAGATTCGCAAGATTCATGTCGAGGCCGGCGACCAGGTGCAGGAAGGCCAATTGCTGGTGGAAATCGACCCCTCGACGCAAAAAGCCAAGCTCGACGCCAGCCGCTATGCCATCGAAAACCTCAAGGCGCAGTTGCAGGAGCAAAAGGCCCAGCACGCACTGGCGCGCCAGAAGTACCAGCGCCAGCAGCGCCTGGCCGCCGGCAACGCCACCCGCGAGGAAGATGTGCAAACCGCCAAGGCCGAACTGAGCGCCACACAGGCCCGGGTCGATATGTTCCAGGCGCAGATTCTCCAGGCCCAGGCCAGCCTGCGCAGCGATGAGGCGGAGTTGGGCTATACGCGCATCTACGCGCCGATGACCGGCACCGTGGTCGCGGTGGACGCGCGGGTCGGCCAGACCCTCAACGCCCAGCAGCAGACCCCGCTGATCCTGCGGATCGCCAAGCTGTCGCCGATGACCGTGTGGGCCGAGGTTTCGGAAGCCGACATCGGCCACGTCAGACCCGGCATGACCGCCTACTTCACCACCCTCAGCGGTGGTAACCGGCGCTGGACCAGCACCGTGCGGCAGATCCTGCCCATCCCACCCAAGCCCCTCAATCAAACCCAAGGCAGCGGCAGCCCCAACAGCGCCAGCAAGAGCGGCAGCGGCCGCGTGGTGCTGTACACCGTGCTGCTGGACGTGGACAACAGCGACAACGCGCTGATGGCCGAAATGACCACCCAGGTGTTTTTCGTCGCCAGTGCCGTCAAGAACGCCCTCACCGCACCGGTCGCCGCGCTGCTGGGCACCTCAAGTGCCGACAAGCAGATCGCCCGTGTGGTCGCCACCAACGGCCGCATCGAAGAACGTGAAGTGCGCCTGGGCATCAGCGATCGCCTGCGGGTCGAAGTGCTCGACGGCCTGCACGAAGGCGATCACCTGCTGATCGGCCCGGCCGACGGCAACGGGGGTTGAGGTGACCACGCCGCTGATCGAACTCAAGAACATCCGCAAATCCTACGGCGGCGGCGACAGCCCGCAGGTCGACGTGTTGCGCGGCATCGACCTGTCGATCCATGCCGGGGAATTCGTCGCCATCGTCGGGGCTTCCGGCTCCGGCAAGTCCACGCTGATGAATATCCTCGGTTGCCTCGACCGCCCAAGCACAGGCGAGTACCTGTTCGCGGGTGAGAACGTCGCCCACCTGGACAGCGACGAACTCGCCTGGCTACGCCGCGAGGCCTTTGGCTTTGTATTCCAGGGCTATCACCTGATCCCCTCGGGCTCGGCCCAGGAGAACGTCGAGATGCCGGCGATCTATGCCGGCATCAGCGCTGCCGAGCGCCATGCCCGCGCCAACGCCCTGCTCACGCGGCTGGGCCTGGCCGAACGCACCGGCAACCGGCCGCACCAGTTGTCCGGCGGGCAGCAGCAGCGCGTCTCGATCGCTCGGGCGCTGATGAACGGCGGCCACATCATCCTCGCCGATGAACCCACCGGCGCCCTCGACAGCCACAGCGGCGCCGAGGTGATGACCCTGCTCGACGAACTGGCCAACCAGGGCCACGTGGTCATCCTCATCACCCACGACCGTGAGGTGGCAGCGCGGGCCAACCGCATGATCGAGATTCGCGACGGCCTGATCATCAGTGACTCGGCCGATGACGGCGCAGCGCCGCCGCCGGCCACCCGCGGCGCGTTGCAAGCCGTGGACCTGCGCCAGCGCCTGGCTGACGGCGCCGAACACAATGGCGCGTGGAAAGCCGAATTGCTCGACGCGGTGCAAGCCGCCTGGCGGGTGATGTGGATCAACCGTTTCCGCACCGCACTGACCTTGCTGGGGATCATCATCGGCGTGGCTTCAGTGGTGGTGATGCTGGCGGTCGGGGAAGGCAGCAAGCGCCAGGTCATGGCGCAGATGGGGGCGTTCGGTTCCAACATTATTTACCTCAGTGGATCCTCGCCCAACCCGCGCACGCCGCAGGGGATTGTGACCCTCGACGATGTTCACGCCCTGGCGGCATTACCGCAGGTCCAGCGCATCATGCCGGTCAATGGCAGCGAGGCCGGGGTGCGCTTCGGCAACGTCGACTACATGGCCTATGTGGGTGGCAACGACACCAACTTCCCGGTGATTTTCAATTGGCCGGTGGTCGAGGGCAGTTACTTCACGGCGGCCGACGAACGTGCAGCCGCCACCGTGGCGGTAATCGGACACCGTGTGCGTGAAAAGCTGTTCAAGGGTGAGGTCGACCCCATCGGCCAGTACATTCTGATCGAGAACGTCCCGTTCCAGGTGATCGGCGTGCTGGCGGAAAAAGGCGCCAGCTCCGGTAACAAAGACAGCGATGACCGTATCGCCATCCCCTACACCGCCGCCAGCGTGCGGCTGTTCGGCAGCTACGACCCCGAATACGTGGTGATTGCCGCCGCCGATGCGCGCAAGGTCCGCGAGGCCGAGGTGGCCATCGACCAACTGATGCAAAAACTGCACAACGGCAAGCGCGACTACGAACTGACCAACAACGCGGCGATGATCCAGGCCGAGGCGCGGACCCAGAACACCCTGTCGCTGATGCTCGGCTCGATTGCCGCGATCTCCCTGCTGGTGGGCGGTATCGGCGTGATGAACATCATGCTGATGACCGTGCGCGAGCGGACCCGTGAGATCGGCATCCGCATGGCCACCGGCGCACGCCAGCGCGACATCCTGCGCCAGTTCCTGACCGAGGCGGTGATGCTGTCGGTGGTCGGCGGCCTCTGCGGCATTGCCCTGGCCCTGCTGGTGGGCGGCGTGCTGGTGCTGGCCCAGGTGGCGGTGCAGTTTTCCCTGGTGGCGGTGCTTGGCGCATTTGGTTGCGCGCTGGTCACCGGCGTCGTATTCGGCTTTATGCCGGCCCGTAAAGCTGCCCGGCTCGATCCGGTTAAGGCGTTGACCAGTGAATAAACGATCCATCCCCTCACCCCTGCCCGCACTTGGCCTGTGCCTGCTGCTCACCGCCTGCGCCGGTGACCCTCCCGCTGTGGACAGCGGTATTGCGCCGCCGGCCGCCTGGCAGTTCGCCGAGCGCGACGCGGCCCAGGCCACCAACCAGCGCTGGTGGACGCAGTTCGGCAGCCCGCAATTGAACCGCCTGGTCGAGCAGGCCCGCCGTGACAGTGTCGACGTCGCCGCCGCCATGGCCCGCGTGCGCCAGGCCCAGGCCAGTGCGGTGATCGCTGGAGCACCGCTGTTGCCCGAGGTGAAGTTCAACCTCTCCACCAGCCACCAGAAACTCCTGCGCGGCAAAGGCGGACCGGACCTGGACGCCTCGCAAAGCGATGACGCCGTGGACAATTTCGGCGCCAACCTGACCGCCAGTTATGAAGTCGACTTCTGGGGCGGCCGCGCCGCTGCCCGCGACAGCGCCCTGCACAGCCTGCGCGCCAGCGAGTTCGACCAGGCCACCGTGGAACTGACCTTGCTCAGCAACGTGGCCGACCGTTACGCGCAGACCCTGGCCGCGCGCCAACGCCAGCAGATCGCCGCGTTGAACCTGGCCAATGCACGTAACGTGCTCGACCTGGTACAGACCCGCTACGACGCAGGCTCCGCCACGGCCCTCGAACTGGCCCAGCAGAAAAGCCTGGTGGCCAGCCAGCAACGCCAACTGCCGTTGATTGAACAACTGGCCGAAGAATCCCAGATCACCCTCGCCGCCCTCCTCGGCCAGCCGGTCCAGGCCCTGGAGTTGGGCACCGAACCCTTCCAGGACCTGACCTGGCCAACCATCGACGCCGGCATGCCCAGCCAGTTGCTCAGCCGCCGCCCGGACATCGCCAAGGCCGAGGCCGAATTGGCGGCGGCGCAAGCGGACGTCAGCGTGGCCCGCGCCGCCATGCTGCCTGCCCTGACCCTCGGCGCCACACTCGGCTCCGACGCCTACAAGGCCCTGGACATCCTGCGCAGCCCCTACTACACGTTGACGGCCGGCCTGGTCGCGCCGATCTTCAACAACGGCCGTTTAAGTGCCGAGCGTGACAAGGTCAGCGCCCGCCAGGACGAGCTGCTGCAAACCTACCGAGGTGCGATCATCAACGGCTTTGCCGATGTGGAAAAAGCCCTCAGCACCATCACCCGCCTGGACCAGCAGCGCCAATGGCAAACCGAAGAACTGCAACAGGCCCGGACCGCCTTCCAGATCGCCGAAAGCCGCTACCAGGCGGGCGCCGAAGACCTGCTCACGGTATTGGAAACCCAGCGCACCTTGTACGCCGCCCAGGACTTGAACGTGCAATTGCGACTGTCACGCCTGCAGGCCAGCATCGCCCTGTACAAGGCATTGGGCGGCGGTTGGAAAACCAACTTCTGAAAAACGAAACTCCAGTTTCGTACGCAAGTCGTCTACCGCCCCTACATTCTTCTCCCCAGGTTCCTTGGTAAAAAAAGCCGCTATCACACGGCTGCCAGGGACCTCTGGATGAATGTTGCAAAATACCTCGCCGGCGGCTGTTTCTGGCTGCTGGCCCACCTTGGCCAGGCACAGCCACTGATCAAGCCCACCACCATCGATTGGCTGCTCGATTGCCCCCTGCCCGCCGCCGAACGGCTCGACCCTGAGGTACTGGCGCGTACCCAATGCGGCGTCGTGAACGTCCCGCGCAACCATGCCGTCCCTCGGGAAGGCGAGCAGCGCCTCTACCTGACCCGTGTCGGCGCCCGCGAGCCGCTGAGCCGCGAGGGGATCGTCTTCGTCCAGGCCGGCGATGCTGCGCAAGAGAACACCGAAAACACCCTCGCCATTGACCTCGCCAGCCGCTGGAACAGCTATTCCACACAGGCCTATCGCACGCTGCTCAACCGCTACGACGTTATCGAACTCAGCGCCCGCGACCTCACCCAGGAAGAGGGCGTCGAGCAGGCGGTACGGGATATGGAATATGTCCGCGCCCAACTGGGCGACGCACAACTGCATTACCTGGGTAACACCCACGCTACGCGCCTGGGCAGCCGCTACGCTGCGCTGTTCCCCGAACGGGTCGCGCGCATGGTGCTGGTCAACGCGCAACCCGGGACGACCGACACCGTCGAGGTCGCCCAACTGCGCCTCAAGGAGCCCGCCAGCCCCGACGCCGGCGGGTGTATCAACCGATGGGTGGGCGACTTCCTGGCCTACGGCAAGCAACCGCCCCCGTCTACCCGCTGCCTTGATTCGGGTGATTAGCCGCAGTGCGTCGTTTACGACCTGTTGCCGCCGAAAACGACACCCTGCGTTGACGCTCCGGTCCAATCGTTATTAAGTGCTATTTATCCGCATTAATAAGATAAATCGAACCCATGCTGACCCGCCCGCTACGCCGCAAACGCCAGAAGCTGTCCGATGTAATTGTCGAGTCGGTCAAGCGCTCCATCGTCACCGACGCGTTGAAGCCCGGCGACCGCCTGCCCACCGAGCGTGAGCTGATGGAAAGCTTCCAGTGCTCCAAGGGCTCGGCCCGTGAAGCGCTCAAGGCCCTGGAGGTCGAGGGGCTGGTGAGTACGCGCACGGGCCCCAGCGGCGGTGCCTACCTGAACCAGGCCGGCACTGAACCGGCCAGCCGTGCCCTGCGTAACTACCTGCACTTCCAGCATCTGGATGGCGAGCAGGTGTACCAATTGCGCAAGGTCATCGAAGTGGAGCTGGCGGTGTCAGTGCTCGGGCGCCTGAGTGAAGACGACTACCGGGCATTGCAGGACAACGTGGATTTCTGCAGCGCCCCCGAAGACAGCGAAGCCGGCCAGCGTGAGCAACGCTTGGCGGAACTGGAGTTCCACAACCTGCTGGCCAAGGCCTGCCCCAATCCGTTGTTGAGCTTTATGGCGCAGTTTCTCAACGACCTGCTGCGCGACCTGGTGGTGCTGAAAAAAGCTTACAAGCCCAAGCGCAAGCAGTTCGACGCGGCCAACCTGGATTATCACAAACAGCTGCTGAGCGCCTTTCGCGCCGGGGATGAAGGCGCGGTACGCAGCCTGATGCATGAACATATGTGCGACGCCGAACACCATATGACGGCGCTGGAAGGCCAGGTCAGCCCGCACTTTCTACTGGAGTTCGACCACAACCACTGACCCCCCCCTCCCACAGTTGACTGCATTCACTGCGTTATCCCAATAACAGGCCTGCCCACAGGCCCTTGCTCCACCGTATCGCCCTTGCCACTCCTGCCAATAACTAAACCAGGGAGTCACCCCATGCAGCGTCGTACGTTATTGAAAGCCAGTCTTACCGCCGCAGCCGCCCTCAGTCTTCCGCTGGGCGTACGGTCCGCATTCGCCGCCGAGCCCTTTACCTTTTACGGCCTCAAGTCCATGTCCGGCGCCTTTGCCAGCTATGGCAAGTTTGCCGACATGGGTTCGCGCCTGGCGGTGGCACAACACACCGAGCTGCTGGGCCGCCCGTTGAACTACAAGGTCATCGACACCGAGGGCAACGCCGGCAAGGCCGTGCGCAAGGTGCAGGAGGCGATCCAGCAGGACGGCGCACGCTTCTTCCAGGGCTGCACACTGTCGTCGTCGGCGCTGGCGGTGGCCAAGGAGGTCGACAAGGTCGGCGGCGTGTTCATGACCCCGGTGGGTGCCGATGAGGTCACCGGCAAAGACTGCAACCACGCCACGTTTCGCTGGTCGGTGCCCACCTACGGCGCGATCCGCGAAACCATGGTGCCGCTGATCAAGCTGCTGCCGGACGCCAAGCGCTGGTACACCATCACGCCCCAATATGTGTTCGGCGAAGCACTGCTCGAAGGCGCCAAAAACGTACTCAAGGAACACGGCCTGGAACACGTCGGCAACAGCTACCACTCGCTGCAGGAACAGGAATTCTCCGGCTACCTGACCAACGCCATCTCCACCAAACCCGACGTGCTGGTGTTGCTGAATTTCGGCAGCCAATCGTCCAACACCCTGCGCCAGGCAGTGAACTTCGGCATCAAGGAGCGCATGAAAGTGCTGCTGGTGTGGTCCGCCGGCCTCGACCAGTTCCAGGAACTGGGCAGCGACATCCTCGACGGCGTGTACCTCGGCGCGCAGTACTGGCACCAGGTCGATACCCCACTCAACCGCGAACTGGTCAAGCTGACCCAGGCCAAGTACGGCATCAACCCCACCTACCCGCTGGCCGCCGACTACATCAGCACCAAGGTCATGCTCGACACCATCATCGCCACCGGCAGCTTCGACGGGCCGACCGTGGCCAAGGCCATGCAGGGCCTGAGCTTCGACGGCCCCACCGGCAAGGAATCGATCCGCGCCGGCGACCACCAGGTGATCAAGGACTACTACCTGCTGGTCGGCAAGGCCGCCGGCGACATGGCCGACAAGGATGACCTGGCCAAGGTGCTCAGCGCCGGCCAGTCATTCCCGCCGGTGGAAGCCACGGGCTGCACGCTCGCCTGATCCGTTAAAACATCACCGGTTGTACACGGCAGGGCCGCCCCGGCGGCCACCTGTTCGAGGGTTCCTGCATGCTTAATCTTTACCTGTTCCAGATACTCAACGGCCTTGGATTGGGGATGATCTACTTCCTGATCGCGGTCGGGCTGACGATCATTTTCGGCCTGCTCAACTTCGTCAACTTCGCCCACGGCGCGTTCTTCCTGCTGGGCGCCTACATCTGCTACACCGCCGTGAGCCTCACCGGCAACTTCTGGCTGGCGCTGCTGATTGCGCCGCTGGTAGTGGCCGCGTTGGCCTGGGTGATCGAGCGCTTGTTGATCCAGCGGATCTATCACTTGCCGCACATGTTCCAGATCCTGGTCACGCTGGGCATCGCGCTGATCATCCAGGAAGCCAGCGTGATGATCTGGGGCCCGGTGGGCAAAAGCGTCGCCGTACCGGAACTGCTGCGCGGCGTGCTGGTGGTGGGTGATTTCGTCTACCCCTACTACCGCCTGTTCCTGATTGTGTTTTCCGCTTTGATTGGCCTGGGCCTGTGGCTGCTGCTGGAACGCACGCGCTTCGGCGCCCTGGTGCGCGCCGGCAGTGAAAGCACCGAGACCGTGTCGCTGCTCGGCACGAATATCTTTCGCCTGTTCTCCATGACCTTTGCCCTCGGCGTGGGCCTGGCCGGCATGGCAGGCGTGCTGTTCGCACCGTTGCGCGGCGCCCAGCCGTTCGTTGGCCCGGAGATCCTCGGCATCGCCTTCGTGGTGGTGGTGATCGGCGGCATGGGCTCGTTCAGCGGTGCCCTGGTCGGCGGTTTGCTGGTGGGCGTGGTGCAAAGCCTGATGACCACACTCTGGCCCCAAGGCGCGAGCCTGATGATCTACGGCGCCATGGCCGTGGTGATTCTGGTACGCCCTTACGGCCTGTTTGGGAGAGCCTGACATGAGCGAGAAAAATCCTCTGCCGTTTGCCAAAACGCAATCGCGCGCCATGGTGTTGTGGGTATTGGCGGTGCTGATCGGCCTGCCCTTGATATTGCCCTCGGCGACCCTGGCCACCGAGATCCTGATCTTCGCCATGGCCGCCCTGGCCTGCAACCTGTTGCTGGGCTACACCGGGCTGCTGTCATTCGGCCAAGGCATCTTCTTTGGTGCCGGCGCCTACTGCGCGGCGCTGCTGATGATCCACCTGCAACTGGGTTTGTTCACCGCGTTGCTCGGCGCTGCCTTCGCCGGTGGTTTCCTGGCCCTGCTGGTGGGCGCCCTGGCGATCCGGCGCACCGGCATCTACTTCGTGATGCTCACGTTGGCGTTCAGCCAGATGGCCTACTTCGTCGCCTACACCTTGAGCGACTGGACCGGCGGCGATAACGGCCTGCTCAGCGTGCCACGCCCGGAAATCCGCATCGGCGACACCGTGCTGTTGTCCCTGGCCGATGCCCGCGCGTTCTATGGTTTTGTCGCGGTGCTGTTCCTGCTGATCTTCATCGGCGCACGCCGGGTGATCGCCTCGCCGTTCGGCAGCACGTTGATGGCGATCCGCGAAAACGAAACCCGCGCCTCGGCCATCGGCTACGACACGCGGCACTTCAAGATCCTGGTGTTCGTGCTGTCGGGCGCGGTCACCGGCATCGCCGGGGCGCTGTACGCCATGCTGCTGCACTTTGTGCCGCTGTCGAATATCGACCTGGCGATGTCCGAGAACATCCTGATCATGACCATCATCGGCGGCACCGGCTCGCTGTTCGGCTCGTTGCTGGGCGCCGGTTCCATCGTGCTGCTGGGGGATTTTCTCTCCGACCTGTGGCCGCGCTGGTTGATGCTGCTGGGGGTGATCCTGATCCTGGTGGTGATCTTCATGCGCGGCGGTTTGTGGGGCGGCCTGGCTGCGTTGTTCGAGCGCGTGCGCGGCAGTCGCAAGGCAGCCGTCGTCGCCAAGGAGGAAGGGCTATGAGCATCCTGCTGGAAACCAAAGACCTGGAACTGGCCTATGGCGCGTTCCGTGCGGTGAACGGCGTGAACCTCAAGGTCGAAGCCGGCACCATCCACACCATCATCGGCCCCAACGGCGCGGGCAAGACCAGCCTGTTCCACTGCCTGACCGGTGAACGCCAGGCCACGGCCGGGGCGATTCACTTCGACGGCAAAAACCTGATGCGCAAGCCGGCCCACGCGCGCGTCGGCCTGGGCATGGCGCGCTCGTTCCAGCTCACCAGCCTGTTCCAGAACCTCAGCGTGCGCGAGAACCTGCGCCTGGCCGCCCAAGGCCGCGACGGTGCGCGCGCGCTGAACTTCTGGCGCCGCGTGGACAGCCGGCGCGAACACCTGGAGATGGCCGACCAGGTGCTCGAACGCCTGCAACTTACCGCTCGCGCCGAGACCCTGGCCGGCGAGTTGTCCCACGGCCAGCAACGGGTGCTGGAGGTGGGCATGTCGATCTGCTCCAAGCCGAAATTGTTGATGCTCGACGAGCCCACCTCGGGCATGGGCATCGATGACATCCCGATCATGACCCAGTTGATCAGCGACCTCGGCCGCGACCACACGGTGCTGTTGATCGAACACAACATGAGCATCGTCATGTCCATCAGCCAACGCATCACGGTGATGAGCCACGGGCAAATCCTGGTGGAAGGCACGCCGGAGTTCGTGCGTGCCGATGAACGTGTGCGCACGGCTTATCTTGGGGAGGCTGCCTGATGCTGATCGTCGAGAATATCCATTCCTACTATGACAAGAGCCATGTGCTTGAAGGCGTGTCGCTGACCGTCAACCCTGGCGAACTGGTGACGCTGCTCGGGCGCAATGGTGCGGGCAAGACCACCACCTTGCGCAGCATCCTCGGCATCATCTGCCCGCGCCAGGGCCAGATCCACTTCAACGGCCAGGCGCTGGTGGGGCAGAAAATCTTTGAAATCGCGCGTCAGGGCCTGGCGCTGGTGCCGGAGAATCGCGGGATCTTCCGCCTGCTCACCGTCGAGGAAAATCTGCGCATTGCCGCGCGCAAGAGTAGCCGCTGGCAGCTCGAAGACGTGTACGGCATGTTCCCGCGCCTCAAGGAACGGCGCAAAAACGCCGGCCATGCGCTCTCCGGCGGCGAGCAACAGATGCTCGCCATCGCCCGCGCCCTGCTCAACGACCCCAAGCTGCTGATCCTTGACGAACCCACCGAAGGCCTCGCTCCGGTGATCGTCGACGAACTGGTGAAGATCCTGCGCAAGGTCAAGGACGACGGCCTGCCAGTGCTGCTGGTGGAACAGAACCTGATGGTCTGCGACAAGCTCGCCGACCGCCATTACGTCCTCGAACAGGGCCGTGTGGTCTACGAGGGCAGCGCCGCCGCCTTCCGCGCCGACCCGACAATCAAGAACCGCTACCTGGCCCTAAGCGCCTGATGGGAGATTGCACATGAACAGTTTTGCGCAACCGCTCCAGAGCAACGCCCCGCTGATCAACCGCGACCGCCTGTGGCAATCGCTGATGGACCTGGCCCAACTCGGCGCCACGGTCAAAGGCGGCGTGTGCCGCCTGGCCCTCACCGACCTGGACCGCCAGGCCCGTGACCTGTTTGTACAGTGGTGCGAAGCCGCCGGGTGCAGTGTCAGTGTCGACGCCATCGGCAATATTTTCGCCCGTCGCCCTGGGCGCAATCCGGCCCTGCCGCCGGTGATGACCGGTAGCCATATCGACACCCAGCCCACCGGTGGCAAGTTCGATGGCTGCTACGGGGTGATGGCCGGTCTGGAAGTGATCCGCACCCTCAATGACTTGAAGATCGAGACCGAAGCGCCGCTCGAAGTGGTGGTGTGGACCAATGAAGAAGGCTCGCGCTTCCCGCCGTGCATGATGGGCTCCGGGGTATTTGCCGGTAAGTTCGACTTGCAGGACACCCTCGACAAGCAGGACGAGCAAGGCCTGTCGGTGGGCGCCGAATTGCAGCGCATCGGCTATGCCGGTGCCCGCGCGGTGTTGGGCCACACGGTCGGTGCGTATTTCGAAGCGCATATCGAACAGGGCCCGGTGCTGGAAGACCAGGCCATCACCCTCGGGGTGGTGATGGGTTGCCTCGGCCAGAAGTGGTTCGACCTGACTCTCACAGGCGTGGAAGCCCATGCCGGCCCGACGCCCATGCACTTGCGCAAGGACGCCCTGGTGGGCGCCGCCGAGGTGGTCAGCGCGGTCAACCGTATCGCCCATCAACAACAACCTCACGCCTGCGGCACCGTTGGCTGCCTGAGCCTGCACCCGGGCTCGCGCAATGTGATTCCCGGCCAGGTGCACATGACCATAGACCTGCGCCACCTGCATGCCGATAAGCTGCAAGCCATGGTCGATGAAGTGCGCGGCGTGATCGACGCCACCGCCCTGCGCCATGGCCTGAGCGTTGAGCTGACACCCACCGCCGACTTCCCGCCGCTGGACTTCCACCCGGCCTGCGTCAACGCCGTGCGCGATGCGGCGGCGGCCTTGGGCCTGAGCCATATGGACATCGTCAGCGGCGCCGGGCATGACGCGATTTTCGTCGCCGAACTGGGCCCGGCCGGGATGATCTTTGTGCCGTGCGAAGGCGGCATCAGCCATAACGAAATCGAGAACGCCGCGCCGGATGACCTGGCGGCGGGCTGCGCAGTGTTGCTGCGCGCCATGGTCAATGCGGCGCAGGGGGAGCAGGCATGAGTGAGATAGGTGAGCTGACGGCCGTACAACTGCTGGCGCATTTTCGCGATAAGACCCTGTCGCCGGTGGAAGTCACCGAAGACGCGCTGCTGCGCATCGAACGCTACAACCCGGTGGTGAACGCCTACTGCCATGTCGACCCCGAGGGTGCGCTGCACGCGGCGCGTGCGTCGCAAGCACGCTGGTTCAAAGGCGCGCCCTGCGGTGCGCTGGACGGCGTACCGGCGTCGATCAAGGACCTCACGCTGACGATCGGCATGCCCACCCGCAAAGGCTCGCGCACCACCTCGGCCGAGGGCCCGTGGGACGTCGACGCGCCCTTCCCGGCCTTTATGCGCCAGGCCGGCGCGGTGCTGCTGGGCAAGACCACCACCCCGGAATTCGGCTGGAAAGGCGTCACCGACAACCCGCTGTACGGCATCACGCGCAACCCGTGGGACACGCGCACCACCGCAGGCGGCTCGTCTGGCGGCGCGGGCGCGGCAGCTGCATTGAACCTGGGCGTGCTGCACCAGGGCAGCGATGCCGGCGGCTCGATCCGCATCCCCTGTGCGTTTACCGGCACCTTCGGGATCAAGCCGACGTTCGGCTATGTACCGCAATGGCCGGCCAGTTCGATGACCATCCTCTCGCACCTGGGGCCGATGACCCGCACCGTGGAAGACAGCGTGTTGATGCTGCAGGCCGTCGCACAACCGGATGCGCGGGACGGCCTGCTCGGTGCGCCGAGGACCACGCCATGGCTCACGCCGGCCGCGGATTTAAAAGGCCTGCGCGTGGCCTACAGCCCCACGTTTGGCTACGTGGATGTCGACCCGCAGGTGGCCAAGGTGGTTGCCCAGGCGGTCGAGGGCCTGGTGCAGTTGGGCGCCCATGTCGAGCAGATCGACCCCGGTTTCAGCGATCCGCTGGAGGTGTTCAGCACCTTGTGGGCGGCGGGTGCGGCGCGCCTGACCGGGGCCATGAGCGAGGCGCAAAAATACCTGCTGGACCCTGGCCTGCTGCGCATTGCCCAGCGCGGCGAACAGTTGAGCCTGGATGACTTCACTGCGGCCCTGGAAGCGCGAGCGGCACTGGTGGCCCGCATGGCGGCGTTCCATGAGCACTACGACGTGCTGGTCTCGCCGATGATGCCGATCACCGCGTTCGAAGCGGGGCACAACGTACCACCCGGTTCCGGGATGCAGGAATGGACGCAGTGGACGCCGTTCACCTACCCCTTCAACCTCACCCAGCAACCGGCGGCGTCGGTGCCCTGCGGGTTGGCGGCGAATGGCTTGCCGGTGGGGTTGCATGTGGTGGGCGCGCGGTTTGCCGATGAGCAGGTGTTGAAGGTATGCCAGGTGTATGCGCGAGCATTTCCAACCCGACACTTGCAGGCCCCGGTCTGACAAATAGCCACTGTGCCTGCGGAATGCGTTGACGCCTGACTCAGTGCTATTCTCGCGCCCTCAACGTTTTCAGGAGTTTTACGCAATGCCAAGAACACTCACATCGATAGGTCTTTTCTTGGCGCTTGCCTGCTTGCAAGGCTGCGCGCACACCGACCCACTGCTGGGTCAGCCTTACTTCACACAGCCAGCCCAAACAGCCAGCGACAAGGCAACCGTTTACTTCGTGCGCGAGTATCGCCTCATGAGCCCGCACTTCATCACCGAAGTCCACGTCGATGGCAAGAGTCTTGGGGGGCTGCCTACCGGCGGCTACTTCAAGGTGGACTTGCCAGCCGGCGTGCACCGCGTCAGCTCCAACAAAACCTCAATCCTCACGGACGAAGCCACGCGCCAGTTTGACTTGTCCGTCAAGGCTGGCCAGAGCTACTTCGTGGTGGATCAGGATTTGTGGGCAGAACCCAAGGACGGTTTGACCCTGGGCGACATGAACAACAATATCTATCGAGGCTCCGTGCACTATTTTCGGTGGGCGCTACTGCCTGCCGACACTGCCGTGAAGTTCATGCCCAAGTACCGCTTGGCAAAATCCAAGTAAATCTCCCCCCGTTGTTCCTCTTGCGGGCGCCTAAAGCGCTGACACCACATTTTCTGACCGCATGCCAATCCCCTGCCTCTACAATGTCCCCCATTCATCCCCGGGGGCTTCATGGACATCGAACTGGCACGCACTTTCCTGGAAATCACCCGCTGCGGCAGCCTGGCCGCCGCCGCCGAGAAATTGCACGTCACCCAGACCGCCATCACCGCACGCGTCAAAAACCTGGAAAACCAGCTGGGCAGTACGCTGTTCGTGCGTAACCGCGCCGGTGCGCGCCTGACCGCCGACGGCGAGGCGTTTGTGGTGTACGCCAACCAGTTGCTGCAAACCTGGGAAGCCGCGCGCCGCGACCTGCCGTTGCCCGATGGCTATCGCAATGTGCTGCATATCGGCGGTGAAGTCAGCCTGTGCAACCCGCTGATGCTCGGCTGGGCCCAGGCCCTGCGCGAACAGATTCCCGGGCATGCCCTGCGTGCCGAAGTGCGTGAAGGCGAGTACCTGCTGCGGCAATTGGAGCTCGGCGTACTCGATGCGGCGCTGGTGTTCCAGCCGCAGTACTGGCCGGGGTTGCAGGTGGAGCAGGTGCTGGAAGAAAAACTCATCCTGGTGCAGTTGGTGAGCAAGCCGGACCCGTACGTCTACATCGATTGGGGCCCGGGTTTCCGCCAGCAGCACGACGCTGCCCTGCCCGATCGGGCCCGTGCTGCGGTGAGTTTCAATCTGGGGCCGCTGGCGTTGCAGTACATTCTGGAGAACGGCGGCGCCGGGTATTTCCGCACACGGGTGGTACAGAGTTACCTGGACAGCGGCGTGATGCAGCGCGTGCCCAAGGCTCCGGAGTTCAGCTTCCCGACGTTCCTGGTGTACTCGCGGGCGCGGGATTCGGCGGTGTTGCAACAGGCCCTGGGGTTGCTGCGCGAGGTGGTCAAGGCCGAAAGTGACTGGTCGCAACGCTGGGATCCGTTGATGTGAAACGCGCGGTTGACTAGCACAATCGCGAAGGCCGGCTAAGCTCAGTCACCACCCAAAAAGACTATGAGCCCCGACCATGCCCCACGCTACCGAGGCTTTTCGCGAGCGCTATCGCGCCACCGTCTCCCCGCGCTACAACCCCTGGCTCCATGCAGGTTTTGTGCTGGGTTACGGCATCGTCTGCATCACCCTGGCCTGGTCCTGCACCGCGCAGATCACTGTGCTGCAATGGCTGACCGTGCCGTTGACCCTGGTGTTCTTCAACCTCTGTATCTACCTCGTGCACCGCCACCTCGGCCACCACAAACACGCCTTGGCGCGCTTGTTCTATGCGCGCCACACCGGCGATCACCACAGCTTCTTCACCCCCGGCCACATGACCTACGACAGCCCACGGGACTGGCGCGTGATTCTCTTCCCGGCGTGGCTGATCGTGCTGCACAGCCTGGTCATCACCCTGCCCGCCTGGTGGTTGCTCCAGCAGATAAGCCCCAATGTCGCCGGTCTGTTCGCCGGGTGCATGATCCTCGGCTACCTGCTCTACGAGGTGTTCCACGCCGGCGAGCATTTGCCGGCCAACCACGCGTTGGCGCGCCTGCCGTGGATTCGCCAGATGCACCAACTGCATGCCCTGCATCACCGCCGCGAACTGATGCAGGGGCGCAATTTCAATATCGTCCTCCCGCTGATGGATTACCTGTTCGGCACCTTGCACTGGGAACCGAACCCCAACGACAACCAGGAATCGTCATGAGTACCCGTCGAAAAAAAATCCGTCATCTGCTGTTTGTGCTGCTGCTGGCGGTGATCGCTTTTCTGCTGCTGATGCCGACCAAGGTGCAACCGGTGAACTGGGCCCCGCCCACGGCACCTTCGATGAAGGAAGGGCCTTTTGCCGAAAACCAGCGGCTCAAGGGTGTGCAGAAAATCGGTGCCCAGGACATCGCCGGGCCAGAGGCCTTGCTGTTGGATGCCCAGGGTCTTCTGATCAGCGGGCTGCATGACGGGCGCATCATCCGCACTTCACCCGACAGCCCCACCCTGGAAGTGCTGGCCAACACCGGTGGGCGGCCACTGGGCATGGCGCTGCACCCTGACGGGCGCTTGATCATTGCCGACGGGGTCAAGGGCTTGCTCGCGTTGGATCCCCAGCGCCAACTCACCGTCCTGAGCACCGCCGCCAACGGCGTGGCCTTTGGCTTTACCAATGACGTGACAGTGGATGCCAGCGGACGCTATGCGTACTTCAGCGATGCTTCGAGCCGCTGGGGTTATGGCCAGGATGGCGAGGCGGTGATCGAGCATGGTGGCGATGGTCGCCTGCTGCGTTATGACTTGCGCAACGGCAGCACCGAGGTGCTGCTGGACCAACTGCAATTCGCCAACGGCGTGGCACTCGGCCCGGATGAAAACTACGTGCTGGTCAATGAGACCGGCGCCTATCGCATCAGCCGTTACTGGCTCAAAGGGGAGCGCGAAGGCAAACACGACCTGTTTATCGACAACCTGCCCGGCCTGCCGGACAACCTCAGTTTCAACGGCCAGGACCGCTTCTGGGTGGCGCTGTACTCACCACGCAACCCGCTGCTGGACAGCTTTGCCGGCTACCCATTACTGCGCAAGGTGATGGTGCGCGCACTGATGGTGGTGCCCAAGCCCATCGAGCGCAAAGCCTTTGTGCTGGGGCTGGATACCGAGGGCAAGGTCATCGCTAATTTGCAGGATGGCAGCGCGGGCAATTACTCGCCCATCACCACGGCCCGGGAGTATGGCGACTGGCTGTACCTGGGATCGCTGAAGAATACGAGCATGGCGCGCTTGCCGTTGAAGCTGGCGTTGGCGCAATAACGCAAAAAGGGCATACAGGCGCCTGGCCTGTATGCCCTGGGTACTACGGATCACTCATGTTCAGCTCTTGGTGCTGCTCAGCAAGGTCTGCTTGCACAGGTGACCGAAGCTGACGAACTCGGTGTTGTCACCACCGACGCCGATGCCCGGGTACTCCAGTACTTCCATGCGCCACACGCCGTAATTGAAGTCGGTACGCCAGGTGTTGTTGTAGCCCTGGGAGTAATCGACAAAGGTGGTCTGGAAATCACCGGAGCAGGTGCCTACGTTGATCGTGCCCGCCGCTTGGCCCGCACTGTCGGTCGCGGCCGAATACGCCTTGTAGACGATCTTGCCGGTGGCCGGGTCGATGTGCTGGTCGAGATAGACAATCGGGTGCAGCCCCACCAGCGGTGCACCGGTGCTGTCCGACAGCCCCATGGTCCAGCTCAGGTTCCGATAGGCCTGGGTGGTCATGTAGCCGTAGCCCACGTTGGAAGCCGAGTACGGGATGCGCAACACGTTCGCCTCGCCCTTCACATCCGGGCTGTTGACCCGAGGGTTGGAACCAAACGACAGGTTGTACTTGCCCGTGGCGCTCCACGGCTCATTCGGGTGCTGGTTGGGCCGCACACGCACCTTGACCACGCCGCCGATACCCGGGCTCGGGACCGAGGTCGACACGACGTTGGCGCCCACGGTGACCCACTGGGTACCGTCGAAACGCTCAAGAATCCATTTGTTGCGCGTGCTGCCACTGGCCGTATCCGCCGTCAGCGCAATCCCGACACTCTGGCCACGGACTGCGGTGAAATCGAAGTAATCGACGTCATCCAGGCTGTCGGCATTGCCGTTGATGTAGTTGAGGGTGTCCGGCAGTTGGAAGGCCGTGTCTGGGGTGTCATTGGGTTCAAAGGCATCGAGGTTGGTATCGACCGCAACACCGAACTGGAAGCTCGAACCCTGCACCGCCGCGTTGGCTTCCATGAACCAGTAGTAATCACCGGCAGGCACCACGCCGCCAAGGCTTTCATCGCCAGTGCCGGGGTTATTGGAGGTGCCCAGGGGCAACGGATTGCCCTGGCCGTCGTCCTGGAACAGCGACAACGACATGTCGGTGCCTGCCGTCTGGTTGACCAGCAAAACGTTGATCCGCGCCTTCTGCGGCAGGTTGAAGTGATAGCACAGCAGGTCGCCGGTTTGCACCCCATTGATCGTATAGAGCGAGTTGACGTCCAGCGTCTGCTCACAGCCCTGGACCAGCGCCGCCTGCACGGCGGTCGCTTGCTGGGCGGTCGCTTTTTGTACCTGGGTTACCCTGGCCGGCGCGCTGTTGTCTTCCACCACCGAGTCGGCAATGGCCTTGACACCAACCACCGGCGCCTTCAGTTGGGCCCCCGACAGCAGTTGCTGCTTGAAGGCCGCCGTTGCCTTGTTGGCCTTGATCTTGGCACCGTTTTTCAACGCTTGCTTGACGGCGGGAGACGCCGCTTGCGCAGCCAGGTGAGGGTATTGCTCAGCGAGGGCAAAGGCCGAGACAAAGCAGGAGGCCGCCATGGCCGCGCCCAGCATAAAAGCTTTTTTCGATTTCATTTTTTATCCATCCATAGTTAAAAACTGAAGGTCAGGTGACATCCGGTCACCTGGGATGGAATGTAGGATAATGCTGGATGGATGTACAGTATTTTTATGAAAAAAATGCAGCCCCTTTCAGATGGGGATGTCGGCCCATCTACGCCAAACAGTCCAAACGACTGTTGCGATAACCCAAATAAAGCCAACGTAATAGGGCCACAACACCCAACGCTTCAGTCCTAATGGAACAGACGCCAGCTCGGCCTCGGTCACAACACCTGCTTTCACATAGCGTGCCGAGTCAGATAGGAAATCAAACATCAACAGCATGCGGTATTGCCTGTCGATCCATCGGTTTCGTATCCAGAATCGCTTATTGGCGCGGACCCTTTCGTTATGACTGAAATAACCTTCCACCTCGTCGAGCTTTGTATATTCGGCAAACAGCGCCAGCCCCAAAACGACAAACGCCCCAACAAAATGCACAATGGTGAAGGCAAGAAAAAACGACACGATTAAGCCCCCTCTGGCTCGAAGATCAAATCACCGTTGACCTCCAGGATCTTTCCACCCAATAAGGCACCTTCATCACCTAGACCAGAGCCTACCGCCTGCCCAGCCGCAGCGCCGCCAATAACTGCGCACGCAAGCGCACCTTGGCCCTTCATCGAAATACCCAAAAATAGGTGACAAGCACGAAGAGCGAAGGCTGCACCATACTTTCCCCCGACAGCCGCCCCCGCCACTCCCCCCACCAACCTCCCCGTCTCCACATACTTAGCCCTCCTGCACTGCGCCTCCCGTCCCGTCACACACGCCTCCTTGATCTCCAGCCCGGTCACGCCCACATCCAGCGCTATCCCCATGAAAGTCCCGTTTCCCAACCACTTGGACATCTGCGCAATCTCGCGCATGCGCTTTGCATACCCCGCGATCTCGCCTTTATGCAGATAGCTTTTGGTCGAAATCCCCAGCACCTTCTTCAACGACTCATTGCCCTGCAACCCCGTGCCGAACCGTGCCGCGCCTTGCAGTTGCAGATCCAAGCGCCGGAACAAGGCCTGGCGCTGTTTGATAAAGCCATCCCGGTCCAACGCACCGTCCTTCAAGCGCTGATGCAACCGCTCGATTTCCTCCAGGGTCTGCGCCACCTCATTGAGATGCCGCGACCAGGCCGATGTCGCACTGCCGATACCAATCGATCCGTAGGCCATGAAGCTCTGCAGCAAGTCATAGTTGCCGATCAACTCCCTGCCCGCCGAGGTATCCATTTCCAGATTGCGCCGAACTGTTTCGGCATGGCGCATCAACCAGGCTTCCTCGCTCGAACAGCTCACGCTGTACGGATCGGGAATAATCACCAATTGACCCGGCGCGACCAGACCGGGGCGCAGGTGCCGGTTGAGCACATCAAAATGATCGGAGCGCTGCTGGCTCGGGGCGCCGCCCATGAGGCGGGATTTCAAATGGGTGTAGTCCGTTGTGCGGTCGTTGATATAGCTCTGCGCCATGCCCTACATCCGAGATGCAAAGAAGATGGCGTCGAAATATAAGCAAGCACCTACGCCCCGAACACAAGCACAGGTGGGTCGAATTGCATTTGGGAAGTTGCCTACTTCACGAAGAAACAGCGCCTACAGAAACAACCCTAATAACCGGTCATCTCCAGGTAACCCACCCCACCGTCAAACCGCACCGGTCCTTCCCAGTACGGAATACTCAGGTTCATCCAGGCGTTCGGGTTGACAGCCTGGGTGGTGATATCCAGCTGCTTGCTGGGAATCTTCAGCGACCAGCGTGTAGGAATGTGGCGTCCGTCGATGACTGTTGTGTCCAGCGGTGCCAGTTGGATATCGGCGTTGTGCAGGGTCTGGGTGTGGCCTTCGCGGTCGATCCAGGTGCCGGTCAGGTAGGATGCGCCGTCGGTTTGCCGCACACGAAACAGCATCAACTGCTCGCCTCGATCCAGGTGCAGGGAGAACCAGTCCCAACCGGTCTGGCTGGCGGTCAACGGTTGGCTGCTCCATTCGCGGTCGAGCCAGGCCGGGCCGCTGACTTGATACGTTGTGCCGTCGATGCTGACGCTGCCATTGGCGGTAAAAAACGGCTGGCTGTAGTAATACGACGCCTGGCCCTGGTCGGATTTTCGGCTGTAGCCGTTGTCGCCCTGCAGCACCAGCGGGCGGCTGGAGGTCAGGCGCAGGTCGTAGGCAAATTGCGCACCGTTGGCCTTGAGTTGCATGTCCGCCAACGCGCTCGCGGCACCGGGTTGGCTGGCGAAATTCCAGTCGTCGATCCAGGCGTTGAACGGCACTGCCTGCGCCCCGGCCTGGCCGACGCCGCCACGGGCGAAGCGTTCGGCGGCATAGTGGTGGGTGGCGGAGGTGACGGCGGCGTGGCCGAGCCATACGGTCGAGTCGTGCCAGCCCGCTTGCGTCGGCCCAGCTTTGAGGGCGTTGCGAAACAGCGTCCATTGCACGCCGAACACATTGCCTTGGGCGTCCTTGAGGTTGGCGGTGACGTACCACCACTCGATCCGAAAGCCATCGTGGGGGCCATGGTCCTCGGGAAAGCTGAAGACCTTGCCGGGCAGCACCTGGGCAAAATCGGCCGCATCACTGCCCAGGCCGGCGAAGCTTTCCGGCGGCGCAGGTTGTTGGTCGCACGCGCCTAACAGCAACAGAAGAAGCCCTGTAGGAGCGAGCTTGCTCGCGAAAAACGTCAACGATAACGCGGGCATTCCGGCTGCACGCGGCGCTCTCGGGTTTTTCGCGAGCAAGCTCGCGCCTACAGAGAGGACAGCCAGGAACAGGGGCTTAATCTTCATGGGCAAACGTCCTCAACAAATCCGCCGGACGGCTTCGATACAGCTGCCATAGCGGCCAGGCCGACGCCAGCAACGTGGCCAACATCGCCAGCCCCAGCAATTGTGCGAGCTGCCACGGGAACACTTGCAACGGCAGGCGCCAGCCAAAGGCCTGCACGTTGATCACCGCGTCCAGGCACCACGCCAGCAACAGGCCCAGCGGCAACGCCAGCAGCAACGTGAGCACCGCCAGCAGCCAGGTTTGCCCCAGGTTCAGCAGCATCAATTGCCGCCGCGTCACCCCCAACGCCCACAGCGGAGCAAGTTGGCCGAGGCGGCTCTGGCTCTGGGTCAGCAGGCTGATGAACAGCGCCACGCCGGCCACGCCCAAGGTCAGGCTATTGAGCGCGGCGGTGGCGGCGAAAGTGCGTTCGAATACCTGGCTCGACCAGCCCTTGAGTTGCTGTTGATCGACAATCCGACTGTCTTCCAGGGCAAAGGCGCGCTGCACTTCACCCACCAGCGGCGCCACGTTTTCCGGTAACACCCGCAGGTTGAAACGCGCCGGCGTCAGTGTCGGCCAGTGGGCCAGCAGGTTTCGGGCGTTGACCAGCACATGGCCCTTGGGGTTGCCGTAATCGGCGTACACCCCCACCACGGTAGGCGACCACACACCGTGCGGCGTGGGAATGCTCACCGTGTCACCCAGCTTCACGCCGAGCCGCCGCGCCAGTTGTTCGCTGAGCATCAGCGTCTCGCCTTGCTGCAACTGGTCCCACGGCGCGCTCACTGCTTCCAGCAACGGCCAGTGCTGGCGATAGGTAGGGTCGTCGACCACGCCAAACAGGTCCGCCGGCCAACCCTGCAATTGCACCGCGACCTGCCAGGTGGGCAACACGGTTTGCACCAACGGTTGCTGCGCCAGCCAGGCGCTGAGTTGCTCTGCCTGGGCCGGGCTTTGCGGGTTGAGGTACAGCTCGGCGGTGAGGCGTTGCTCCAGCCAGTTATTGAAAGTGTGGCGAAAGCCCGAGGTCATGGAGCCTGCGCCGATATTCGCCGCCAGGGCCAACAGCAGCGCCATCAATGCCAGGCTCAGGGCCGGCAGCTGTTGACGGCAGTCGGCCAGAAACCATTGGCCGAGCACCGAACGGCTGCGCCCCAGCAACGCCTCCAACAGGCCATTGAGCAACACCGGCAAGCCCAGAGCAGCGCCGAGCAGCAAGGCCGCCATCAACACAAACCCGGCGGCCAGGCTGTCGCCCAGCCATAACGCCAACAACGCGATCAGCAAGGCCGTAGCCGCGACCCAGCCCTGACGCCGCAACCAACGTCCATGGGCCTCGTGCCAGGCCTGGGCGTTGGCCAGCGCCAGCAACGGCAGACGCGCCGCCCGCCACAGGCTGCTGGCGCCGGCAAGCAAGGCGCCGAGCAAACTCAAGCCCAACCCAGCCACCCACCACCCTGGGCTCAAGCTCAATTGGCCCGGCACCTCGGCGCCATACAAACCACGCAGGCTGGCGGCCACATCCGGCAGCAACAGGCTGGCCAGCAGGTAACCGCTGGCGACGCCGAGCACCCCCCCCAGTACCGACAAGGCACCCAGCTCCACCCCCAGGCCGAGGATCAGCATCCGCGCACTCACCCCGCAGGCGCGCAAGGTGCGCAACAGCCCGCGCCGCTGCTCCAGGGCCAGGCCGATGGCCGCGTGCACGATAAACAGCCCCACCACAAACGACAGGAAGCCCAGCGCATCAAGGTTCAGGTGAAAGCTCTCGGTCAACCGCGCAAGGTTATTCTCCTCGCCCTGCTTGAGCTGCAACCCAGCGGGCGGTGTGGGATGGCGCGCGGCGAAGGCCTTGTCCACCAGCAGGCGCGAGAGCTGACCGGGCATCTCCAGCAGCACCTGGGCAAAACCGATATCGGTGAGCAACAGGCCGGGCGCCATATCCGGCTGGACCTGCAACGGCGGCAGGCGTTGCCCGTTCAGCGTGAGCGGTTGCTGGCCTGCGCGCAGCCCCAGGGCCTGCAACGTTTGCGCTGCGATCCAGGTGCGCCCCGGCGGTTCAAAGAAGGCCAGCATCTGCGCCTGACTCAAGCGCTGCCCCGCCACCACGCCGCTGCCGGGCAACGACAGCGGCTCAATGCCCATCAATTGCAGGCGCACGTCCTCATGCCCCCTGAGTTGCAGGCGCCCCTGTACCACCGGCGACACCGGCCAACCGGCGCGGCGCAGTTCGGCAAAGCGCGTTTGCGCGAAACTGGCAGCGTCCGGCGCACTCAGGCTGGCCTGGGGTTCGCCGCCGATCAATTGGCTGGCGCGCGCGTAGCTGTCGCGAGCCTGGCTGTTGAGGGCCTGCACCCCGGTCAGCAGCGCGGTGGCCAGCCACAGGCCGGTGAGCACGCTGAAGAACTGCACCGGATGCCGGCGCCAATGGCTGAGCAAAGCGCGCAAGGTCCAGTAAAACACCCTCACGTCGGCACGACCTTTCCATGATGCAGCACCACCTGCCGGTCCAGGCGCGCGGCGATGCGTGGGCTGTGGGTGACCATCAACAGGCTGGTAGGGCTGTCGCGCAACAGGTCCAGCAACAGCTGCAACACCTCATCGCTGGTGGCTTCGTCGAGGTTGCCGGTGGGCTCGTCGGCCAACAGTAAACCTGGGCGCGAGGCCAGCGCCCGCCCCACCGCCACCCGTTGCTGCTGGCCGCCCGAGAGTTGTTCCGGGTAACGCTTGAGCAAGTCCCCCAGGCCCAGGCGCTCAACCAATTGCGCCTGCCACTGCGGATCAAAACGCCCCGCCAAGCGGGCCTGGAACGCCAGGTTGTCCTCGACGCGCAGGCTGCCGATCAGGTTGAACTGCTGGAACACCAGACCGATTTCGGTACGCCGCCAGTGCGCCAGGTGCGCCTCGCTCATCTGGTCGAGGCGCTGTTCGCCCACCTGGATACGGCCGCTGTCCACCCGATCGAGCCCGGCCACCAAGTGCAACAAGGTGCTCTTGCCACTGCCGGATTCGCCCATCAACGCCAGGCTGCTGCGCGCGGCCAGGTGCAAATCGACTCCCGCCAACACCGGCAACGGGCCCTGGGGGGTGGCGTAGCTTTTGAAAACACCTTGCACCTGCAGCATGGGAACACTCATCGGAGGGGTGGCTATCGAGAATAACGGCTGGGGATCGAGGCCACGCAAATTTTTCACATGCTTTTCACCGGCCACCGACCCACCGCACTTTAAATTGCCGGCCAAGCGTCACTCGTCGGCAACTTCTTAGTTGCCACCCCTGGCAACTTTTAACTGCAGCATGTTCAGCGAAAAGACAGCAGCCCTGTGACAGCCTTCTGCTCCACTACGGCTATTCGCCAACACGTTGCGCCTAACTAATACAAGATTGCCAACAGCGTCCAAGGTGAATGAAGTGGTTGACATTACCCTGATTAAACCACGCTCGCGCCGAGCCTTTTTCAAGCGCCTCAAACCGCTCTGGATCGGGCTTGCCGTGGTCACAGTGCTGCTCACTTGCGCGCTGTTCTGGCCGACCTCGCCACGGGACCTGGGCGTAGGCGATCGCCTGCTGACGTCCCAGGTGCTGCCGCTGTGGCGTGACGGCGACCTGATCGTGCTGGTGCGTCATGAGGAGCGCTGCGACCGTTCGAGCAACCCTTGCCTGGGCCCGGTGGAAGGCGTGACGATCAATGGCAGCCAGCACGCGGAAAACCTGGGAAAAGCCTTTAAATCATTGGGCATGGACGGCACCGACGTACTCTCCAGCCCGGCCATTCGCACCGCCCAGACCTCGCGCTTCATGTTCGGCAAAACCGAGATGACCGCCAGCGAACAAGCCGTCTGCGGCAAGGCCATGGGCGAAGAGTTACTCAGCCACAAACAGGTCGGACGCAACCTCGTCTTCGTCACCCACAGCGGTTGCATTGCCGACTTCGAAACCGCCCTGGGCTTCCCCCACGCCAAGTTTTCCGAGTACGGCAGCGCGCTGTTCGTGCAGGTGCTGGCCAACGGCAAGTTCAAGGCCCTGGGCATCATGAAAAACCAGGATTGGCCGGCCGCGCTCAAACAAATCTAAGCATTCCCTTCCCGCCACTACGGCTTATGTTCAGCAAAAAGACAGCCCTCTTCTGGCATGTTTAGTTGCGCCCTTTTATTAAGGTCGTTATGACTATTTCCCGTTATTCAGTGAACGCTGTGACGACTTTTGCCTTTACTTCATTAGTTGAAAAAACCACCACCAGACGTCAAGGAGCGACGTTGTCATGACCCGCTTTAAACCCCTACCGGTGTTATTACTCGCCTTCGTCGCGTTTTATCTATTACCCCTGGGCCTGCATGGTTTGTGGATACCGGATGAAACCCGTTACGCCCAGATCAGCCAGGAGATGCTCCAAAGCGGCAACTGGGTGACACCGCACTTCATGGGTATCCGTTATTTCGAAAAACCGTCCGCCGGTTACTGGCTGATCGCCCTCGGCCAGGCGGTGTTTGGTCAGAACCTGTTCGGTGTACGCATCGCGTCGGCCCTGACCACCGGATTGAGCGTGCTGCTGGCGTACCTGATCGCCCGGCGCCTGTGGAACGACCCACGCAAGTCTTTCGCCTGCGCCCTGCTCTACCTGAGTTTTGGCCTGGTGGCCGGGCAAGCGGGGTACTCCAACCTCGATCCGCAATTCACCCTGTGGGTCAACCTGAGCCTGGTGGCGCTGTGGTTTGCCCTCGACAGCCGCACGCTGCGCAGCCGCCTGGGGGCCTGGGCCGTGTTGGGATTTGCCTGTGCCATGGGGTTCATGACCAAGGGTTTCCTGGCGTGGGCGCTGCCGGTGTTGATCGCCCTGCCCTATATGCTCTGGCAACGGCGCCTGGGCGAGTTGCTGCGGTATGGCCCGCTGGCCATCGGCGTGGCCGTGCTGGTGTGCTTGCCCTGGGTGCTGGCGATCCACAACCAGGAACCGGACTTCTGGCGCTTCTTTTTCTGGAATGAACACATCCGCCGCTTCAGCGCCGACGACGCCCAACACGTGCGGCCATGGTGGTTCTTCCTGCCGATCATGGCGGTGGCCTGCCTGCCGTGGAGCGGGTTGCTGCCCAACACCCTGCACCAGGCCTGGAAACAAAAACGCCAGCCGGCGATCGCCTTCCTGGCCCTGTGGTTGCTGCTGCCGCTGGGCTTGCTCAGCCTGAGCAACGGCAAACTGCCGACCTACATCATGCCGTGCCTGCTGCCCCTGGCGTTGCTGATGGGGCATACCTTGAGCGACCTGGTCAGCCAAGGCAAAACCCGCACCCTGCGCCTCAATGGCCTGTTCAACTTCGTCATCGGCATGGCCGCCATGATCAGCCTGATCTACCTGCAAATCGCCAGGCCGCTGTACAGCAACAGCCATGCAGAGATGTTCAGCCTGTCGCTGGCGTTTATCGTGCTGCTGGGCTGGATCCTCACCAACCTGTTGCAAAGCGTGCGCCCCCTGACGCTGTGGGCCATGCCGGCCCTGGGCATCGGCCTGCTGGTGGTGCTGCTGCCGTCGAGCATGCCGGCCTATATCGCAGATAACGAAATGCCTGACCAATTCGTGTTGGAGCATCTGGATGAGTTGCAGCACACCCATGCACTGCTGAGCAATGAACTGGGGAGCGCCAGCGCATTGTCCTGGCGCCTGCAACGCGCCGACGTGGCGCTGTATGACACCGAAGGCGAGTTGCGCTACGGCTTGCAATACGCCGGCTCGGTAAAACGCAAAGTGGAGCTGGAACAGGTTCAGGGCTGGCTCAAAGAGGCGCGCCAGCACGGCTCGGTCGGCGTGCTGCTGCGGGTCAACAGCACCAGTGAAATGCGCGAGGCCGGGCAATTGCCGCCCGGAGGTAAACGTTACTACAAGGGCTACCTCGAACTTATCCTCTACCCGCAGACGCCATGATGCCGGGTTATTTCAAGACCGAACGCGGCGCCCTGCTGCTGTTGCTGGGCGTCTCGGCCCTGCTGCTGTTCACCGGCCTGGGCGCGCGCGACCTGTGGGGCCCGGAAACCCGCTGGGCGAACATCGCCTTGCAGATGCTGCAGAGCGGTGACTATTTCGACCCGTACCTCAAGGGCGTGCCGTATTACGACAAACCCCTGCCCTCCTACTGGCTGATCACCGGCGCGGCCCACCTGATGGGGGGCCTTGGGCCCTGGTCGTTGCGCCTGCCGTCGGTGATCGGCGCGTGGTTGAGTGTGTGGCTGGTGTACCTGATCGGCGAACGCCTGTTCCGCAAGGGCACGGGGCTGATCGCCGGTTGGATGCTCGCCACCACGTTCTACTTTCTGTTCTGGGCCCGCGTGGCCACGGCGGATGTGCTCACCGTGTGCGGCGTGCTGGCAGCGGTCGCCTGGTATTGGCGTGGCCCCGACGACACACGGCTGTGGCGCTACACGGTGTTTTTCCTGCTGCTGGCCCTGACGTCGCTGTTGAAAGGCCTGATCGGCTTTGTGCTGCCCGGCCTGGTGCTGCTGCCGCACCTGCTCAGCGAGCAACGCTACAAGCGCCACCTCAACCTGCGCCTGGTGCTGGCCGTGCTGATCGCCGCAGCGGTGTATGCCGTGCCATTTATGCTGTCGCACTACTACGGCGCACCGACCTATGGCGCGAGCGGCCTGGCGTTGGTGTTCCGGGAAAACGTGGTGCGGTTCTTCGACCCGTTCGACCATATGGGGCCGATCTACACCTACCTGATCTACCTGCCCGCCTACACCCTGCCCTGGACCCCGTGCTGGCTGCTCGGCCTATGGCTGGCGGTGCGGCACTGGCGCCATACCCCGCCGAATGTGCGCTGGCTGGTGTGGGGCCTGGGCCTATTGTTTGTGTTCTTCACCGCCAGCGGCAGCCGGCGCAGCTACTACGTGCTGCCGCTGGTGCCATTTGCCCAGTTGCTGGCGGCGTGGTGGGTGAGTGAGCGCGTGTTGAAACAGCCCGCCAGCTGGCCGCGCTGGCAGAAGGGTTTGGGTATCGCGGCCGCACTCATGCTGTTGATCCTGGGTGTGGCCTATCCCTGGTCCAACAGCAATGGCGGCGTGACCCGCTTCGCCGACGATGTGCAAGCCCAAGCGCGCAAAACCGCGCCCTGGAATCAATGGCAAATGGTGCTGGTAGAGGTCGATAACAAACTGCCGATGTACCTGCAAAATGGCGGAAAGCCGTTCTACTACATCGCCGAAACCCAGGACTTCCCCCGCCAGGGCGACAGCGCCGCGCTGATGGCCTGGCTGGAAAAAACCAGCGGCCAGGCCTTCGACCCGCACCGTACGATCATCGTCGCGCAGTTTTCCAAGGATGATCCGACACCGCTGGCCTATCTGGGTGCCGACCATCAGCGGATCACCACCCAGCCGGACAATGGCGAACGGCTGTTTCACCCGCGTGAAGAGGGCAGTGTGGCGTTTATCCCAGTGGGTAAATAGCGATACGAAAATGACTGCTTAGCCCGTTGGCAACCCGGCCGCATGAATGAAGGCCTCATCCAAACTGTTAGCGCCATACGCACGCATGAAGCCTTTGGCGTCAGTGAAATGATTGAAGCGCCGCTGACTTAGCATATAAAAATCGTCGCAGTGACTGACGATTTCATCGACATTATGCGAAGAAACAAGTACAGCAACCCCCTCGGCTGCAGCCCCCTCTAGGCACCTCCAAATATGGTAACGAAACTCGGGATCTACACCCGCAGTAGGCTCATCCAATATCACCAGATCAGCGTTAACGGAGAGTAGCGACAACGTGAAAAACCAACGTTTTTCTCCATAACTGCATAAGGAAGATTTTTTCTGCCAGATGTCGCAATAACGTTCGGCCACGCCAGGGCTCCACCGTTCGATTTTTCGTAACGCATCCCGTTGAGTTACTAAGGAATCTGCACAAAAAAGCATCATCATATTAAAGATATCGAACATGCGAAGTACAGGTGGCGTCGCGATTATTTGCGAAAGATAAAGCAGCTTGGAAAATGAATTATATATTTCACCGCCATGCATTTTCTTCAGCAAACAAATCACATCAAAAAACGTCGTTTTCCCAGAACCATTAGGCCCCAATAGCCCTGAAATAAAACCCGCTTCAACCTTGATGGATGCCTTGTCGAACAAGATGTGATTCGCATATCTGACATCAAGAGACTTCACCAAAAGCTGCTTCATCAGTAACGACTCCAGACTGGATTAATCAATAAAAATCGATAAGTCACCCACAACGATAAGCAGAATGAAGCCACCACCACCCTAACGACTCGCGAGGACGCTATCACCCCCTCTAACATAATCTGGTTCGCCCACCACATCGGGTTAAAGAGCGTCACCCCCCCTGGCAAAGAGTGAGGCGAGTTTACGCTAACTATTCCTAATGCCAACATCAGGAAGGACAGGATCGAAAAGACAGTATTCGTATTCTGAAATCCCATGGGAATGAGTGTCAGCAAAAGCGACAACGTGGAAAACAGAAGAAAGCACACATAGAACCTACCAATGACCGTCGCTAATTCAAACCACTCCATCCCGCCAAAATAGAGTCGAGTAAAAGTATAAAAAACTGAAGAGTAAACTATAGCTATTACAGAATACGCCAGAAACTGCCCGAGAAGAAAGATAGATTTTGTACGGCGCGTATAGACAAATGAACGCAAAAATCCACTTTCCCTGCGCCCGACGATGTAAAACGCCAGACCAAACAAAGCTACACTTGAGGACACAAACGCATAAAACCATGAGGTACTAGCGACGTAACTGGCGGATTCTGCAGTGCTCGGCGCCCTTGCATAGAGTATTAAGTAGAAAGTCACCACTGGAGAAATCACAATCCAAAAAAGGGCAACAGGCTCCTTCAATTGTTCCTTGATGAAAAGTACCGCGAGCTTGAATGGTTTGAGCACTAGATAATAACTCATCAATCACCTCATGGAAACGGAACCATTTTACCCATTCGAGATGGGAGTATTTCAGCAGCAAAACGCTTAGAGTACTTATTAACTCCATTTATATTTTGCGAGCTATCCATATGTAAAAAAAGATCAGGCGAAACATATTTACAGAAAACACCGGCGACGCCATTGACCTTTGACTGCCTTGAATACAAATAACCTGCAACACCTTGATCATTCAATAGAGACAGTAACGTGAGCAATGTAAAATCCACCGCCCCTCTCTCTTCTTTATCGCCACCAGAAACGAGAACATCGCTGACCTCCTGATATGTCTCATATGAATTGCAATCTAAAAAATACCTAAGATAATCATCCTCAACTTTGTTCGGATCAGCATCAGTCGATTCGAATAAGTTAATAAATCGATAAGTTTGCCAAAGCTCAAGTATTGATTTCACCAAAGCTTCCGCCATGCTCGGCGCATAGGACATCCCCGCGCAATATTTTACATGATGGCGATCCTTGCTTCGTCCATACACGACTAATATACAAACTCCTGGGAACGTAGAATCTGAAATATCGAAAACGGCGACCTCACCTGAAGCGGCAAGTAAATCATATAGATGTTTTACATTTCCATGCACCAAGAGCTCTGCTGTTCGTATAAGGCAAACACGTGAACGGCATCTCTTTGTCAACCAAAATTTTAAAAGAAACTGACGCTCAAGATACTCCTTCACAGCGCCTAAGAATGCGAAATCTGCACACCAGTGAAAGCTGCACCCGCAAGTATCTCTTCGGGGGTAAATAAAATTATCATTTTGAAGACCGTGCGACGAAAGTGAAATACAGATCGTCGGAATGAAACAGGTGGAAAAATCTAAAGTTCTCACTACTTGAGTGAGGGTAAATCTATGCGTTTCCAAAGCCTCGATAGAAATACGACTGGATGCCGTTTGACGAAATGCGCCTATAAAACTAGCGACTTCCGTGTCCGTTAGAAACTCACCAAGTACCCCTGTTTTTTTTGAAAGAATCTCTCTGTAAAAATGGCGACGCTCAAAATACTCCCCCAAGGCAGTCTTGATTGAGTTCGCCCCCCCTCCCACACCTGACCCGTTTACCGATAAAACGTCTGATACTTCTGCAGCGTTAGGCAAAGCGAGTAAGCCTGCGGGCTGAAACAGCAATGTTCCCGGGAGATCAGGCTTCTGCATCGAGTTAATCATTTTCATGTTGCTTACCTATAAAATGAACGCACATAGGAAAGAACAAAGCCGGGTTAACGCCTAGAACTTTACAAAGCATCGAGTCCGTATACGCAGACCAGAGCCGGCAGGCCAGCCCAAGAGATTTGGCTTGGAGCTCCACGAGCATATAGATTGAGCCAATTTCCATGAGTGCCATTCGGTACCCACGATATCGATATTTGAATAAGTTCTTAGGCATATACGCGACGTATATAATTGCCAGACTAGGATCCCCAATATCGTTAGGCGAGGATAGCAAAGCAGCCTTCAGCTTTTCGACATCAACCTCCAACTGCATTATTTCAAATTTCCTAGATACAGGAAGCAAATGCAGAATCGTTCCGACACCTGGCCAAGTAGAGTTTTCCTTGGTAAGCGAGCAAAGGAAAATTTCAGCCGGGTAAAGTGCTCCACCGCTTGGATATCCTCTTTTATAAGTGCCTCTACACCTCGAAAGTAATGGAAACATTAATTTTTTAACATCTGAAAAATCTAACGATGAAGGTAAAAATCGTTCACATGATTCATTTCGATACAGCCACCTACCCCTCTCCTCATCAGACGACTCCAAATCGGTTGTCAAGTCCATATCTGGATATAGAGTCAGTTCATTTCCAGTTAACTGCTTTAAGTACTCTTCACTCAAACAATGCAAACCCGTGCGTGTCTCAAACGCCTTATGAAATACAAAATTCCCCTTACTATGAAAATCAAGCACATCCTCATATACCGAAGCATCTACAAACCTTAGATAATAATCGTGCGGAATATTTTTCATGAGTCTGTCCCTAAGCAATCACACATATACCAGTGTGAATTAGCCTCCTCAAAAATTTTTCCGTCGCTTAGCTGAACGTACGAGGTATGGAGAACGTCATCTTGGAATTTATGCCCACCATCAGCCTCGACAAAAAATTTGACTTGTCTAACGATAGCGCCAATTACGATCATCTCCTGATATAGACTTAGAGGTTTAGAGGGAACACTGACATGCTTATTTTTACAAAATGCTAAAATACTTGTCCATCTGCTTTTTGCGGGCATTATAGACTCATTATTAATAAGTCTATCAACCATACAAAAATGACAGGGGTTTCCTATCTCTGCAATATATGGTTGTCCTATGCAAAATAGAGCGCCTATTCGCCAGCAAACGCTAACAGCACTTTTTGGAGAGATTTTCACCAAATCAAAATACAGTTTCTTTATATTTTCGTAATCATAGAAATCGCACAAAAGCACTATAAAACACCTGCTATCTCTTGCTAGTTCCACCACATCATCTGAAAACCTTTGAAACTCCACTGCTCCAGACAGTTCGTTCCTAAAAATCGACTCAATATAAGATTTGCCCTCCCAGTCATGCACAATTATCGTCTTTTCAAAATATATTTCGTCAACCCCCTTAAGGGGAATGATTCTTTCCAAGAACTCAAATGCATCTTTTACATTCAAGCCGTTTTCCGAAAGCACCTCTTCCAACTCCTCCCTGGTAATTAAATTCGATAACTTAATCTGCCGAATTGCGCTCAGCAGAGGTTGTGAGTGCACTTTTGACATCCCCAGATCAGATATAACTAGACTTTCCGTTTCGAAATTCAAGATCTGATAATCAGGTACTATTATATTCATAGTGCTGTCCCCCGGAAGGCTTTCCGGCTAAGACCAGAAAGCCTCGTCATGTGGGTAATTATTGAAACTATTCATCGGCGATTGGCAGTTCCACTATCCCATTAGCGCAGCCGCCACTACCTCCATTACATCCGCCACCTCCTCCACAACCTCCACTGCCACCACATCCACCTTGGCTTCCAGACGCACCAGCATTACCTGCATAGGGATTGAATCCATGCTCATTCTCAAAACTTAAAACCAACTCTCCAAACTCGTCATTTTTCATTTTTGACTCCTAAATCACATCATTGATTGAATTGAGCCACTCACACAAGTGACAAGCAAAACTTAGTCGGCTCAAAAAAAATTTCAACTTTTTCAAAATGTCGACGTAGGAATATTAACCATTCAAATTAGGAAATTTCACTCATGACTATCAGAACCGAATTAAAAATTAAACGCTACCCATCAAATCAGCAACATAACCAACTATATTAAAATCAACACATTACCTACTGCTGCCCTACACATTTAAACAACGTCTAACTAATTAGCAACTTTAGATATGAAATGCACATCCCAAAACTGCAGAAAAAAATCCGACCAATGGTGTCAGTTTTACCCACTGGTCAAGCTAACTCTGCAAATTGCGCTTGGTGTCGACTTTTCTTTGAACTTCATACGATGAGACGCTCCAGAAGCGAGACGTGCAGGCTTCGTCTGGGGTGGCCAGCGGATGCGCACGGTCGCTCATTACAGTGCGCAAGGGCGTTGATTAATCCCGGCCAGTAATGAAGTAGCTACCCAATGATTAGTATTGGTTAATAACTAATCACACAGCTAAATCGCATAGCGAAGCGCTTTTGACTTAGCAGGCAAAGGGCCGGACGTTAAATCCGGCGCCGACGACCAAGCTGCGGAATCACCGTCTGCGGCACGTCCACCCGTTGCACCTGCGCCACCGTGCGCACGGCCAGTTGGGCCAACGTCGGGTGGCTGAACACGCTGCGCGCGTCCACCTCAAGCCCGGCCTTGCGCATCCGTGCCACCAGGTTCACGGCCAGCAGGGAATGCCCGCCCAGTTCGAAGAAGTGGTCATGGCGCCCTACCCGTTCCAGCTTCAAGACCTCGGCCCAAATACCGGCCATCAATGTTTCCACTTCGCCGACCGGCGCTTCGTAGGCACGGCTCACCACTGACGCCAACCCCGGCTCCGGCAATGCCTTGCGGTCGAGTTTGCCGGCGGGGTTGAGGGGCAGCGCCTCCAACTGCACGAAGGCACCCGGCACCATGTATTCCGGCAACTGCTCCAGCACGTGAGCACGCAGGTCTTCCAGGCTCGGCGCCGGGCCGCGGAGGGTGAAGTAAGCGAGCAGACGTTCATCGCGGATCAGCACCGCCACCTCACGCAACGCCGGATGCGCGAGCAGGCGCGATTCAATTTCGCCCAGCTCCAGGCGCACGCCGCGCAGTTTGACCTGAAAGTCGTTACGCCCCAGGAACTCCAGGTTGCCGTCGGGCAGATAACGCACGAGGTCGCCGGTACGGTACAGACGATCACCGTCAACAAACGGGCTGTCGATAAAGCGCTCGGCCGTCATCTGTTGCAAGCCCAGATACCCACGGGCCACGCCGACACCGCCGATGTGCAACTGGCCGCTGACGCCCATGGGCACCGGCGCATCGTGTTCGTCCAGCACATACAGGCGCGTATTGTTGATCGCCCGGCCGATCGGCAGCTGCAAGGCGGGCACCGGTGCGCCCGGTTCCAGGGTCCAGGCGCTGCTGTCCACCGTGGCTTCGGTGGGGCCGTAGACGTTGTGCAGGCGCACCTTGGGCAAGCGCGCCTGCACGCCGCGGGCCAGGGCTTCGGTGAGTTCGCCGCCGCCGCACAGCACGTCGGTGAGGCTGGTGCACAGCGCGGACTCTGGCAGTTCGAGGAACTGCTGCAACATCGCCGGTACAAATTTGATCACGCTGATCTGCTGCTCGCGAATCACTTGCGCCAGGTAAGCCGGCTCGCGATGCCCATCAGGCCGTGCGAGGACCAGGCGCATACCGTTGACCAGCGGCCAGAACAGCTCCCAGACCGAGCCGTCGAAGCTGAACGGTGCCCGTTGCAACAGCGCACCGCCCTCGGCGTTGGGGCACAGTAGTGAGCCCCAGTGCATCAGGTTGCCCAGGCCGCGATGCTCGATCATCACGCCCTTGGGCGTGCCGGTGGAGCCGGAGGTGTACATCACATAGGCGAGGTTGGCGACGCTGAGCCCCGGCACCGACGGGTTGCCATCCGGCGCGTGGTGCCAGGCGCAGTGGTCAAAGTCGATCACCGGGATTGCCACTTCGCCCGGCAAGTCGCGGGTGGCCGCGTGCACCAACAGCGCGACGGGCTGGCTGTCGTGAAGCATGTACGCGAGGCGTTCGCGGGGGTAGCCGGGGTCCAACGGCACATAGGCGCCGCCGGCCTTGAGGATGGCCAGCAATCCCACCACCAGATCCAGGCCGCGCTCGACGCACAGCGCCACGCGCGCGTCCGGCTGCACGCCGCGCTCGCGCAGGTGGAAAGCGAGCTGGTTGGCGCGCGCGTTCAGCTCGCGATAGGTCAGTTGCAACGTACCGGCCTGCACGGCTACACCATGGGGAATGCGCCGCGCCTGGGCTTCAAACAGGGCTTGGACGGTGAGGGTTGCGGGGTAGTCGGTTGCCGTGGCATTGAAGGTTTGCAGCAGGGTGTGCAGTTCCCTGGCAGGCAGCACCTGCACGTCACGCAACAGCATGTTCGGCGCGTTTTCCAGCGCATCCACCAGATTGACCAGGGTGGTTTCCAGGTAGTCCAACACCCGCTCGGCGCCGACCTTGCGCGGGACTTTGGCCTTGAGCTGAAAGGCGCTGGCGCTATCGTCCACGCTGATCATCAGCGGATAACTGAGGATGTCTTCGGCACTGACCAGGGCAATGCCCGGCACCAGGTTGAAGTCCCGCTCGGCATCGGTGTGCCGGTAGTTGAGCAGGCTGTTGAACAGCGGCGCCGCGCCACTGCAACGTTGGGCCAACGCCAGCGAAGCTTGCTCATGGGCGAGCAAGGCGCTGAGCCGCGCGTGGGTGTCGCGCAGCGCATCCGCCACGTTGTGTCCGGCCAAATGCAGGCGCAACGGCAGGGTATTGATGAACATGCCCAGGGCGCGGTCGGCGCCCTCGCCCGCGTGCAAACGGCCGAGCAGGACGGTGCCGAACACCCCGTCATCGCGACCCGCCACACGGCTGAGGACCTGGGCCCAAGCCAGGTGAAACAGGCTGGCCGCACTGACGCCCAAGCCACGCGCCTGGGCACGCAAGCGCAGGTTGAGCGAAGCGTCCAGGCTGCGAGCGGCTTCTTCGGTGTCCGCACGGTTGGCCTGGCGCTCCTGCACGCCGAAGGCCAGGGTCGGTTCGTCGAGATCGCCCAACTGCTCGCGAAAGAACGCCTCGTGGGCGGCCTGGCGCGCCGGCGAACGAGACTGCGCCAGCGCATTTCGATAAGGCACCGGCGCCGGCAGTTGCGCCTGTTGGCCGAGCAGATGAGCGCGGATTTCCTGCATCAGAATCGTGGTCGACGTGGCGTCGTTCACCAGGTGATGAAAGCGCAGCCGGGCGACCCACCGCGTAGGCTCTTCGGCATATTCCAGCACCATCAACGGCGCCTGGCGCAAATCCAGCGGTGCTGCGCCCTCGCGCCAGGGTTGCACGGGCAGGCGTGCCTCGCGCCACACCACCTGCATCGGCTGCTCCAGCGCCTCCCAGGCCAGACTGGTGCGCAGGATGTCGTGGCGGTCGATCACCTGTTGCAGGGCCTGGGCAAAGGCGTCCAGCTGCTCGCGCCGCTCAAAGCTGAACAGTGCCTCTTGCTGATACGGATCGTGGTCGTCGGTGAGGTGGTGGTAGAGCAAGCCTTCCTGCAACGGCGCCAGGGGGTAGATCTCCTGCACATTGGCCGCCCCTCCAGGAATGTCGGCAACGATGCGATCGATGCTGGCCTGATCCAGCTCGGCCAGGGCCAGCAGGTCCGGGGTGATATGACCACATTGCGCCGGAACCCGATTGGCCGGCACGTCCACCTCGCTGCCCGTACTCACCGCCGCCAAGGCCGCCAACGTCGGCTGGCCGAACAGCACCTGCACATCCGCGTGCAAACCGGCCTGGCGCATGCGTTGCACCAGTTGCACCGCCAGCAGGGAGTGCCCGCCGAGCTCGAAGAAATGGTCGTGGCGGCCCACCTGCCGCACCTGCAACAGCTCGGCCCAGAGCTGCGCCAGGACGGTTTCCGCACCCGCTCGAGGCGCCTCGAACAGGCGAGTCACGAACGCCTCCTGGGTCGGCGCCGGCAGGGCCTTGCGGTCGAGCTTGCCGTTGGCGGTCAGGGGCCACGCCGGCAGTGGCATGAAGGCCGCTGGCAGCATGTAGTCGGGCAATGCGCGTTGCAGGTGCGCGCGCAGGGTGTCGATGGCCACGGCCTGGCGCGGAATGAACCAGGCGAGCAACTGCCCTTCACGAGACAGTACCACGGCTTCCTCAACGTCCGGGTGGGTGGTCAAGGCGGCTTCGATTTCGCCCAATTCGATGCGCACGCCACGGATTTTCACTTGGTCATCATTGCGGCCCAGGTACTCAAGATGGCCCGCGGGCAGCCAGCGCGCCAGGTCGCCGGTGCGGTACATGCGACCGGGCGCGAAGGGATCGTCGAGAAAGCGTTCGGCGCTCAGGTCCGGGCGGTTCAGGTAACCGCGCGCCACGCCTTTGCCACCGACGTACACCTCGCCCATCACCCCGATGGGCACCGGACGTTGCTGTGCATCCAACAGGTACACCGTGGCATTGGCGACGGGTGCGCCGATGTGCAAGGGCTGGCCCACGTCGACGCGGCCGGAGGTAGCCACCACCGTCGCCTCGGTGGGGCCGTAGTTGTTGATCACCGTAAAGGTCTGCGCACGGGTGAAGCTGCGCAGGCGGTCGCCGCCGATCAGCAAGGTGTGCAGGGTCGGGTGTTGCAGGCCCTGGCTGAAGGCGTATTCGGCCACGGGGGTCGGCAGGAAACACACGTCCAACGGCTGCGCGCGCCACCAACCGAGCAGCGCATCAATATCCTCCGCGCCGTCATGGGCCGGCGGCAGGTGCAGGGTGGCGCCCACGCATAACGCCGGCCAGACTTCCCAGGCCATCGCGTCAAACCCAAACCCGGCGACGCTGGCGGTATGGCTGCCCGCATGCAGGTTGAAGGCCTGGCAGTGCCAGTCCACCAGGTTGGCGACGCTGTGGTGCTCGACCATCACGCCTTTGGGCAAGCCGGTGGAGCCGGAGGTGTAAATCACGTAGGCGAGGTTCGACGGTTCGACCGCCACGCCGGGGTTGGTGCCCGACTGAACAGCCAGCCCGTCCAGCTCGATCACCGGTATCTGCAACGCCGGCAGGCGCGGCAACAAATCCCGCTGGGTCAACACCGCCACCGGCGCGCTGTCTTGCAGCAGATAGTTCACGCGCTCGGCGGGATGCGCCGGGTCGATCGGTACATAGCAGGCGCCGGACTTGAGAATCCCCAGCAGCCCTGCCAGAGTCTCCAGCCCGCGCCGGGCCAGGATCGCCACGCGATCATCCGGGCGCACCCCGTGCTCGATCAGTTGATGGGCCAGGGCATTGGCTTGCTGGTTGAGCTGGGCGTAAGTCAGTTGGCGCTGCTGGTAAATCGCGGCGACGGCATCCGGTGTGCGTGCGGCCTGGGCTTCGATCCGCGCGTGCAGGGTGTGCGGCTGCGCGTTGGCCTGGGCGGTGGCGTTCCACTGTTGCAGTTGGGCCTGCTCAGCCGGCGTGACCAGGGAAAACTCGCCAACCTGCAAACCGGTGTTATCCAGGCCCTGCTCCAGCAACCCGGTCAACCGCTGCGCCAACGCGCGCACTTCGTCGTGCTGGAAGTACGCCTCGTTGTACACACAATGCAGGCACGCGGTGCCCTGCTGACGGTTGCTGCGCAGGTGGATCGCCAGCGGCAGCGGTTCATGGTGATTGGACACCTTGATCGCGCGGGCCTGGGTGGCGCCGTAGCGCAATTCATGGTCGTCCTGCTCGAAGGACACCGACACGTCGAACAACTGGCCGCGATCCGCACGGTGCAAACCCAGTTCGCGGTTCATCTCGCTCAAGGGGAACCGCTGGTGGCGCATATCCTGCTTGAGTTGGTCGCGCACCCCGCGCACCAGTGCACTGAACGGCAACGCCTCATCGAACTGCAAATGCACAGCGCTGACCTGGGCAAACTGGCCCACGGTGGCGCGAAACCGCGCGCTGGAGCGGTTCAGAATCGGCAGCCCCACTGCCCAATCCCGACGTTGGGCGGTGCGGGTGAAATACACATACAGCGCCGCCAGCAGCACATGAAATGCCGAGGCCTGGTAACGCTGCGCCAGTTGCTCCATGCGACTGAGCAAGGTGCTGGGAAAACCTTGCACCAGGCTGTTGCTGACGGCCTTGGCGGTGGGCCGGGGCGTGAACAGCGGCTCCGGCAGCACCCGGTACTTGTCCAGCCAGTAGGCGCGGTCACGAGCGAAGCGCGCCGAGGCGTGGTAGCGCTGGTCGGCGTCGATGAATTCAACATAGGACGGTGCCGGCGGCGCGGCTGGCCGGCCTTGTTCCAGCGCGGTGTACAGGTGCGCCAGGGATTGCAGCATCTGGCCAAAGCCCCAACCGTCGAGGATCACGTGATGGGCCTGGGTGCCGAGGCGGTAGTGGTTCTGGTCGAGCTTGACCAGGAAGAAGCGGAACAGCGGCGCGCCTTCCAACTGATAAGGCCGCGCCATGTGCGCCTGCATCAAAGCCAGGCTCGCGGCCTCGGGGTCGGGCAGCGCGCAGAAATCGTGCTGGTCCACTTGCGGCAACCCTGCAGGGACGAAGGTCTGTCGAGGCAAGCCGTTGTCGTCACTGTGCAACTGGGTGCGCAGCGCATCGTGCCTGGCCACCAACTGCTCGACGGCGCGCTGGATCAGCTCGGGCACCACCGGGCCTTCGAAGTCGACGTAACCGCCGATGTTATACAGCGGCGAATCGCCTGCCCGCAGTTGGTCGAGCCAGATGTCCTGTTGAGCGGCGGTGAGCGGGAAGCTGGCCGGCGGGCTTGGAAAATGCTGCATAAGATCCTTCTCATGGGGGTCAGGCACTGGCCGCGCTGGGAGCCCCATTACGGCGAAATTGCCGGATTTGAGCATGGGGGTCGGGGGCTGTCTGTCACCCTAAACCCGGACATCCAAATGGATGGATGCAGGTTGGCTGAAGGTTCACCGCTGAAACGATTAAAGCGCTGTAGGAAATTGGCTACATCTGCTCGCTGCGGGTTTGTCAGCAAACGCCTCGAAATGGAATATTTTATTTAATTATCAATTAGTTAATAAAAATTAAAGATGACTCATCGCTTTTCGTCCCGGTAATTTCCTCTCAGAAACGTCGAATTAATGACGTTGTTTTTATGGCAGGTTGTGTCCCACGTTTCCGCTACATACGTAGGATAAATCCCCTGGCCAAATGAAATCTTGAGTGCCGAGTCTCGTTCATGAAGAACGGATCGCCCCCCCAGAGGCCCAGGGAGTTCGTTGACGGTTTTCGACATCAAGGATGAAATGGCTATGAGTTTGAAACGCAGCATGGGCAACACGCCAGGCCCGAATTTCTACGCCGAAATGGGCGAGCTGATTACACACAGCGGCCATGAGGACTTCGCCGCCCATATGTTGCACCTGGTCAGCAAATGGGTGCCGATCCACCTGGTCGACCTCAGTGAATGGACCCTCGACGAGCCGCGCGACCGCGTGCTCGATATCAAGCTGCTCGGCAGTGCCGGCCAGAAGCATGACTTGCTGCCGCCCCTGGCCTTGCGGCCGCCGGATGACCACCCGCTGCTGCGGGAAATGCTCGGCATGCAAGACCCGCTGCTGATCCAGATGAACGCCAAACCCAATAGCGCCCACCCTCGAGGGACTTCGCACCAGTGCAACCTGGTGTCACGCCAGGGTAATCGGCGCTGTGTGATTTCATGCTACCGGCCGCCGACCCAGCGCGGGTTTTCCTTGGCCGAATTGTCGTTTCTCAAGTGCCTGTCGGACACCCTGTTGCCACTGATCGAACGCCACGCGCAACTGCTGCGCCAGGCACCGCATGCCGAGGCGGAGCCGGCCCAGACACTGCTTGAGCAATCACGCTTGCAGCGCGAGTTCTACAAGCGCCTGTCCCTCGGCGACATCACCCTGTCGGCGCGCGAGCAGGAAGTGTGCCTCGGCCTGCTGACCGGCGGCACCGTGCCGCAAATCGCGGAAAAACTCAGCGTGAAAAACAGCTCCATCGAAACCTACCTCAAGCGCGCCGCCGCCAAGCTGGGCGTGAGTGGTCGGCATGGCCTGGCTAAATGGATGGTGGGCGCCTGATGAACACACGCACACTCACCAGCATCGGTATGGCCTGCATGCTCGGGGGCTGCTCGCTGATCCCCGAGTACCAGCGGCCCGAGGCGCCAATGCCGGCGCAATACCCAAAGGGCGGGGTCTACGGCCTGGCACAAGCCGGCAGCAGCAGCGACTCATCGGACTGGCAGCAGTTGTTCCACGATCCTGCGCTGCAACAGTTGATCCGCGATGCCCTGATCAATAACCGCGATCTGCGGGTGGCTGCGCTGAACGTCGAGGCGTTCCAGGCGCAGTACCGCATCCAGCGTGCCGACCTGTTTCCGGCGGTCTCGGCCACGGGTGCCGGCAAGCGCCAGAAGCTGCCGGGGGATGTCACCGGCACCGGTCAATCTGCGATCACGTCCAACAACTCCGCCACCTTGGGACTCAGCGCGTATGAGCTGGACCTGTTCGGCCGCGTGCGCAGCCTCAGCGAACAGGCAATGCTCACCTACCTCGCGACTGAAGAGGCACGACGCAGCGCGCAACTGAGCCTGGTAGCCAACGTCGCCAATGCCTACCTGACCTGGCGCGCCGACCAGGAACTGCTGGCCCTGGCCCAACAGACCCTGGCCGCCAACGACCACAGCCTGCACCTGACCAGCCGCAGCAAAACCGCCGGTAAAGCTTCCGCACTGGACGTGGTGCAAGCACGCACCAGCGTCGAAAGCACCCGCGCCAGCGTGGCCCGCTACGCACGCCAGGTGGCCCAGGACCTCAACAACCTGGCCCTGCTGGTGGGCGCCCCGGTGGATCAAAGCCTGCCAGCGCGCCCATTGGCTGACGACCTGGTGGCGCGGCTACCGGCCGGTTTACCGTCGGCCCTGTTGCAACGCCGTCCGGATATCCTCCAGGCCGAATATCAACTGCGCGCCGCCAACGCCAACATCGGCGCGGCGCGCGCGGCGTTTTTCCCGTCAGTCAGCCTCACCGCCAACGCCGGCAGCACCAGCACCGAACTGTCGGGGCTGTTCAAGGGAGGCTCGGGCACCTGGACCTTCCAGCCGCAAATCAACCTGCCGATCTTCAACGCCGGCAGCCTGCGCGCCAGCCTGGACTACGCCAAACTGCAAAAAGACATCAGCGTGGCCCAATACGAAAAATCCATCCAGACCGCCTTCCAGGAAGTCGCCGACGGCCTGGCCGCCCGCCAGACTTTTACCGACCAGCTCAACGCACAACGGGACTTCGTCGCAGCCAACCAGGCGTATTACGACCTGGCCCAACACCGCTATCGCAGCGGGGTGGACAGCAACCTCACATTCCTCGATGCGCAGCGCTCGCTGTTCAGTGCGCAACAGGGGCTGATCGTGGACCGGCTGGCGCAGCTGGTGGCGGAGGTGAACCTGTATACGGCGCTGGGAGGGGCGTGGGCGCAAATGCCGGCGCTGGCATCGTGGTAGCCCGCCTGCTGCTTCTGTGGCGAATGAGGTGAGGCCCTTATCTCAGTGCAATCCGGGTCTTCATCGGACCGCTCTTACGCAACTTTCGGGTTGCGTCTGACGAACCTCGCCGCGAAGTCTTGAGTCTTGCATAGACAATTTCAGGCGACCGCATTCTTGTGGCGAGCGGGCTTGTCCCGCGTTGGGCTGCGCAGCAGCCCCAAAACCAGGCGCAGAGGCGCGCCTGATAAACCGCATTCGTCTTGATCAGAGGCGCTTCGCACCCCAACGCGGGGCAAGCCCGCTCGCCACAGATGCAGTGGGACCTCCCGCACTGGATCTTCACCAGGCCGGGTAAATACGCTGACGCTACCAACGTCCCATCGCCAGACTGAACGGCGAAAACTCCGCGAACTGCCAGCGCAAGGCCAACGCCGCCGGGCGGCGGACCACGTGTTCCACGGTCACCGTCCATAACCGCTGCGCGCCCTCGACGCGGGCGACTTCAGGCCCGTCGAGGATCAGCGCGGTTCGCCCGGCGATCTGCAGCACATCCCCCGATTCAAAGTCGATAAACAACAGCCCCGCCACCGGGTTGGCCGCCAGGTTGCCCAGGGTGTTGAAAAACAGGTTGCCGGCAAAGTCCGGGATGGTCAGCACGTCGCCCTCCACGCGCACAAAGCCGGTGTTGCCGCCTCGATGGGAGACGTCCACCGAACGTTCACCGTCGACATCCACGTAGCTGGCGACGAAGAACGTGTCGGCGTTGCGGATCAGCGCTTGGGCGCAGGCGTCCAGGCCATCCATACGCTCGACCTGAGTGCCGGGTTTACGTGCAACCCCATTGACCGGCCGCAGCTGGATGTATTTGGGGCAATTGCCGTAGCTCTGCACCACGTCGACCGATAAGCCATCGTGATCGAGCACGCCGACACGGCCGTTCATACGGTTGCGGCGCCGGGTGTTCAGGTCGATGCCAAGCAGGCCCACTGCGGTGCCCTTGTGCAAGGCCGCCCGCGCCGGGTCGCTGGCAGACGGCAGGCTGTCAATCTGCAAAGTATAAGGGTCGGGAGAATGGGCAAACCCCGGCGCGCCTTCGACCATCGTCGCCCAAGGGATCCCCTGCTCATCCACCACACCGAGCATCAGGTACGGCAACAAGGGGTAGAAATCCCGATGCTGCTCCGGCAGGTGATCGCGTATCACCTTGGGGCCGACCACCGCCATGCGCTCGGCCACGCCGACCGCTGCTTGTAACTGCCGTTCGCCGGCATGCCAGGGGGATTGTTCGATGGGGTTCATGGTGATCACCTCAAGTTGAATGCCCTGATGCGGCGCCGATCAGTGGAATTAACAGGTTTTACAATCCAACATTTCACCGGGTGAAACAATCACTCGCCAAACAATTCGACGATCAGCGTAAACAGCGTGGTCTTCACTGCACTGTCCAACTCGGTCCAGGCCAATCCCGTGCTGGCCTGGAACGCTCCCAACGCCAGCGGCCGCGACACGCAATTGGCCGGCAATGCCCGCGCGGCCTGCTGCGGCAAGACGCCGACGCCCAACCCGGCGCAGACCAGCGCGAGCATGGTGGTGAACTCGCCCAGTTCGGACGCGATCTGCAGGGGGATGCCGACAACCTGGATAAATTCGTCGTAGAACCCCGGCGCATACCGCCGTGCGAGGATGTACACCGGCACATCGAGCAGGTCGCCGGGTTGGATCGAATCCCGTGCGGCCAATGGATGATCCATCGGCAAGGCCACGCAGAATGGCTCGCGCAACACCACGCGGGTCTGCACCCCAGGATAGGCGGCGGGCAGGCGCATCAAGCCGAAATCCAGGCGACCATTTTTCAACGCGGCGGCTTGATCAGGGCCGGGCATGTCCTTGAGTTCCAGCTCGATACGCGGGTAGCGCTGATGCACCGTGCGGATCAACTCGGGCAACAGTTGCGGCAATACCGACGACACAAAGCCCAGGCGCACCCGGCCGATTTCCCCCCGGTTGGAGGCTCGCGCCGCCTCCGCCGCCCGCGCGGCCTGGTGCAGGGTCGCCTGGGCTTCGGGCAGGAACACTCGACCGGCATCGGTCAAGGTCACCGAGTGGCGATTGCGGTCCAGCAGGCGTACGCCCAGGCCACTTTCGAGCAGCTTGATCTGCATGCTCAGCGCCGGTTGCACAATCGACAACTGCGCCGCCGCCCGGCCGAAATGCAGCTCCTGGGCCAGTACCACAAAGGCGCGCAAGTGCTTGAGTTCCATCCAGCCTCCACGGTTATCACGGATATTGATCAGCCGATCATAAATGAACATTGGACCTGCGCCCTACACCGGAGTGAAGTTAAGCCCATCAGCCAAGGTTTTGATTATCACAGCGCGCCCGGAGAAATATGCCCATGCAAAGCGTTCTAGACACCTTTCGCCTCGATGGCCGGCTGGCACTGGTCACCGGCTCCAGCGCTGGTATCGGCCTGGCCATCGCCCGAGGCCTGGCCCAGGCCGGTGCACGGGTGGTGCTCAACGGGCGTAACCGCAGCACCTTGCGCGACGCCGCCGCCCTGCTGACGCTGGAAGGCCTGGAGGTGCACACCGAGGCGTTCGATGTGACCGACAGCGCGGCGATCCAGGCCGGCGTGGCCGCTATCGAGGAACGCCTCGGGCCCTTGGACATCCTGGTCAACAACGCAGGCATGCAGCGCCGTGGGCCGCTGGAAGACTACAGCGAGCAGCACTGGCGCGAACTGATCAGCACCAACCTCGACAGCGCCTTCCTGGTGGGCCAGGCTGTGGCGCGGGCGATGATCCCGCGCAAGCGGGGGCGCATCATCAATATCTGTTCGGTGCAAAGCGAATTGGGCCGCCCGGGCATCGCGCCGTATGCGGCGAGCAAGGGCGCGCTGAAGATGTTGACCAAGGGCATGGCCATCGACTGGGGCCCGCACGGGCTGACGGTCAACGGTATCGGCCCCGGCTACTTCAAGACCGAGTTGAACGCCAACCTGGTGGCCAACCCCGAATTCAGCGACTGGCTGGTGCAACGCACGCCGAGCCGACGCTGGGGCGACGTCGCTGAGTTGGCCGGTGCGGCAGTGTTCCTGGCCAGCGACGCGGCGAGTTTCGTCAACGGTCATATCCTCTATGTCGACGGTGGCATCACCGCGTCGCTGTAACCCTGGAGAACCTTATGCACGCCATTGTCTGCCACGCCTCAAAAGACCTGCGGGTCAGCCCCCAGGACGAACCTCACAGCCTGGGCCCCGAGCAACTGCGCGTGCGCATCGCCCGCGGCGGTATCTGCGGCTCGGACTTGCACTATTACCAGCACGGCGGCTTCGGCACTGTGCGCCTGCGCGAGCCGATGGTGCTCGGCCATGAAGTGTCGGCAGTGATCGACGCGGTGGGCTCGGACGCCGGCCGGTTCAAGGTCGGCCAGCGCATTGCCGTATCGCCGTCGCGTCCCTGCGGCGCTTGCCGCTATTGCCATCAAGGCCTGCCCAACCACTGCCTGGACATGCGCTTCTACGGCAGCGCGATGCCCTTCCCGCATGTCCAGGGCGCGTTTCGCCAGAGCCTGGTGATCGAGACGCATCAGGCACATGTGCTGGCTGATCACGTCAGCCTCGCCGAAGGTGCACTGGCCGAGCCGTTGTCGGTGGGGTTGCATGCGATCCAACGGGCCGGCGCAGTGTTCGGCAAGCGCGTGCTGGTGACCGGTTGCGGCCCCATCGGCAACCTGCTGATCGGCAGCCTGCACGCCGCCGGTGCCGCTGAAATCGTCGCGGTGGACCTGTCCGCCAGCGCCCTGGCCTGCGCGGAAAAAATGGGCGCCACGCGCACCCACAACATCGCCGACGGCATCGACGCGCTCAAGCGCTATACCGCCGAGAAGGGTTACTTCGAGGTGATGTTCGAAGTCTCCGGCAGCGCCCAGGCCCTGCGTAACGGCCTGGACTGCATCGCCCCGCGCGGCGTGCTGGTCACTGTCGGCTTGGGCGGCGAGGTGTCGCTGCCGCTGAACCTGCTGGTCAGCCGCGAGATCGACCTGCGCGGCACCTTCCGCTTCCACAGCGAGTTTGCCCAGGCGGTGGACTTGCTCAATCGCCAGGTCGTCGACGTACGCCCGGTGATCTCCCACACGGTGCCGTTCGAGCAGGCGGTGCAGGCGTTTGAATTGGCGGCGGACAAGACTCAGGCGATGAAGGTGGTGTTGGATTTTGGCGTGGCGGATCATCCTTGACGCTGTGACGAGCCCTTCGGGTCAGCCATATTTTTGTGGCGAGCGGGCTTGCCCTAGGCTTTTTGTAGGAGCGAGCTTGCTCGCGAAAAACGCCCAGACAACGCGTTCATTCTCGATAAGCGCGGTGGCCCTGAGTTCTTCGCGAGCAAGCTCGCTCCTACAGTGAATCACTTTCGCTTAACTGAACGCTTAGCGCTCTTGCAAGCGCTCACGCAAAAACCGGTGGCTCCTGGAAAACAACCGCCGATAGGTCAGCAACACCGCCCCCACCGTGCCCAACGCCGACGACGCGGCAATCAGGAACATGATCACGATCTGATACCGCACCGCGTCCACCGGGCTTTCCCCCGCCAGCACCTGGCCGGTCATCATGCCGGGCAGGCTGACGATGCCGACCACGGTCATCTGGTTCAGCGTCGGGATCATCCCCGCGCGTACCGCCTGGCGGATCGCTTCCTGCGCCGCCTCCCAGCGTGAGCCGCCGAGGGCCAGGATCATCTCGATGGTGTTGCGCCCCGAGGTCAGTTCCTGGGTCATGCGCTCAATCCCTAAGGACACACCGGTCAGGGTGTTGCCGAGGATCATGCCGAGGATCGGGATCGCGTACTGCGGCTCGTACCACGGGTGGATGCGGATCACCGCAAACAAGCCCACTGCCGTCACCAGCCACGAACTGCCCCACACCGACAGGATGCTGTCGACCCTTTGCCCACGGTACGTGCGGCGCCCACGTCCCGCCGCCGACAGCCCGGCGATCAGGGTCATTGCGCACATCAACGGCAGCACCACATACCAGTAGGCGAACTCGAACACCCAGCCCAGCAGGTAACCGATGGCCAACAGTTGCACCACGGTACGCACCGCCGCCCACAGCAACTGGCGGCCCAGGCCCAGGCGCAGCAGCAGGGAGAGCGCACCGTTGATCAGAATCAGCGAAGCGGCGATGCCCATGTCCAGGGCGGTGAGGTTTTGATAGTTCATGGCTGGACCGCCTCGCTCAACACCCCGGCACTCATGTGCAAGTGGATGTCGCTCATGCGCCGCGCCTGATCGAGGTCATGGGACACCCAGATATAGGCGCGGGCGTTATCACCGGCAAACCAGGCGCTGATCAACGCTTCCACATCGCCGGATGAGGTGGGGTCGAGGGCGGCGGTGGGCTCGTCCAGCAGCAACACCTCGGGATTGAGTTGCAGGGTGCGGATCAGCGAGACCACCTGGGCCTCGCCACCCGACAGGTCCAACGCGTTCTTGGTCAAAAAATCCGCCGCCTTACCGGCATGCCCCAGCAAAGTGGTCACCGCTTCCGGGTCGAAGCGGCGCTGGCGCAGGGTCTTGAGACTGAAGGGAAAACGCAGGTTGTCCTCCACCGTGCCTTCGAGCAGCGCCGGGCGTTGGGACAGGTAGCTGATATGGCTGCGGTAGTGCGGAATCTGCGCATCGACAATCGGCTGGCTATTCCACAGCACCTGCCCGCTGGTGGGGGCGTCCAGCAACGCCAATGCGCGCAGCAACACACTTTTGCCAGAGCCGGAGGAACCGGTGATCGACACCCGGTCGGCGCGGTTCAGGGTGAAATTCGTGGGTTGGAGCAACAGCACCTGGCGGCGCTCGTCCATGCGCGTGAGGGCGCGGGTTTCTATCAGTGCGCTCATGGACGCGGTGTTCCTCTTAAAACCTGTTGGGCGCAATGGTGCGGCAGACGCGGGAAGTTTTCATGAAAAAATTCAAACTATCGCCACCACTGCCGGGTTTGATCGCCGCGCACCAGAAAATCCTGGATACCCGCAAGGATAAATACTCGCTGAACACCGTAATTCAAAATGTGAGGGTGTGCCCTCCCTACGACTGGGATTATCAGCGCTATCTACACTGCTGTGTAGCAGCCAACGCTAACCACGATGCGAAGCGAGCCGCCCTTGATCTTGCTTTTGATCTTGATCTCAGGCGCCCCGTTAACCACGCTGGCCGGAATTCGATAGTGATTTGGGGGGTAAACCGGCAGGGATGCCGGTTTAGCCGCCCCGCGCCATGGATGGCGCGTGGCGGCGGCCCCCCACATCACTGTCGGATTACGGGCACACCGAGCCTAGGCGAGGTGCCGAGTGGTGGGGCGAAGCGTTTTTGGTTACTTTTGGCGCTCTTCCAAAAGTGACCCGCTGTAAGAGCGGAACCCTAAGTAGCCGTTACCGCAGCAATGGATATGTACCCGGTCCAATCCAAAAAAATGGTCGGCCCAGAGGCCGCTATCGGGAGCAAGCCCCCTCCCACACTTGACCCCATGCAAACCAAAAAAAGAGTACGGCTTCGATCCCAAGCCCGATTTGCAATCAAACGCCGCAGTGCCTATATTTCCCGCCTGGCGCTCTCTACGCCACCTTCCGCGGAAAGGGCTGCGCCCAGGACAATGAAGCTCTACCTCATTTCTACGACTCCCAACCTTAAAGCGGAAAAGGTTTGTGCAAGGAGATCGTATGTCGCAACGCCCTGTATCCTCCAACACCGATGGCCGTCTCAACCTTGAGCAGCAGCGCAAGCGCGCCAAGGAACTGTTACGCCAGCTGAAAGCCCATGACCCCAGCGCCACCCTGTCCCAGGCTCAGTGGGAGATCGCCAAGCAACTGGGTTTCAGCAGTTGGCCCAAGCTCAAGGCCCATGTCGACGCCATTGACTTCGCCGCCCGCCATCCCGACTTTGCCGCCAGCGACGAAGCACGCACTACCCATTGGCGCTGCGGCAATGACATTGCCCATAGCCTTCAGATTGCCGGGTTCAAGGGCCAATTCCACATGCTGAGCGACCCGCTGTGCATGGGCCCGGTGCGCGACGTGCCCGCCGCAGAGTTCCGCGCCCTGCGCAGCGCGTTCATCAGCCAGGCCTTTGCCATTCCCTTAGCGGACGTCACGCGCCGCGTCGACGATGAATACGCTCAGCTCCACACCTTGGCCAGTGCCGAGCACAGCGTGCTGTGGTGCGAGGCGGATGCCTATGACCAGTTGTTCCTGATCCGTGCCCTGGCCGGCCTGGAGCAGGCACCGCCCAAGCTGGAGCTGATCGAGGTGGATTGCATTCCCGGCGTCGAGCGTTTTATCGGCATCGGCCAACTGGCGCCCGATGTATTGGCGTGGCTCTGGCCCCAGCGGCGGCTGATCGGTGACGATGCCGTGCAGTTGGCCAAACAGGCGTGGTCGGCCTATTGCGACAGCTCACCGACTCAGTTGGCCGAGCTTGCCCATGGCAAACACCCGGCCCTGCCCTTGCTGGCGCCGGCGCTGTTGCGTCAATTACAGGAGTTGCCGGGAACACACGATGGCCTGTCGCTGACCGAACGCCTGGCCCTGACCTACCTCGCCGAAGCCGGGCCGCTGCCATTTGGCCGTGTGTTCGCCGAGCTGATGGCCAGTCGCGACCCGCTGCCGTTCCTGGGGGACATGATGTTTCATGCGCTGTTGCGGCCGTTGATCGATGGCGAGCAGCCATTGCTGACGGAAACCGAGACGCATCTGGATTGGCCCCGCCGCCCGCTGTCGCTGACCCCGTTGGGCCATAGCGTGCTCAACGGACAGGCGTACTGGCTCGATCATGCCAGCCACGAACGCTGGGTGGGCGGAACGTGCATCAGGCCCGGCCAACCGCACTGGATGATTGATGAGGCCCTGCGCCCTCAGTACAGAACACCGTAAAAAAACAGCCCGCCGTGCATCACCCACGGCGGGCTTTCTTACAACCGCCAGCGCTTACGGCAACGGCTCGAACTTCAAGGCGCTCAAGCTCTGCACCTTGTCCTCGCGGACCATCTTGTATTCGGTGTTCGGGCCGATCCAGCGGTCCCAGATCGCATCGATCTCCCCTGCCTTCTCCATCGTCATCAACGAATCGTTGACCTTGGCCAGAAACGCCGGCTCATCGCGGCGCATGCCGGCGCCGATCGGTTCGAGGGCCATCGGCTCCTTGGCCAGGGCCAGTTCGACACCACTGGCCTTGGCCTGGTTGACCAGTTTCAGCGCGGTCATGGTGTTGGTCACCAGGCCCACCACCTTGTTCTGTTGCAACGCCATGTAGGCCGAGCCGGTGTCCTGGAAGGTCACCGGGGTGGCCCCGGCAAGGCGGATAGACTGCTCGGAGGTGGAGCCCTTGGTGGAGCTGATGCGCTTGTCCTTGAAGAAGCTTTTCGGCTGGTCGGCATTCGCCGCGCGCACCACCAGGGTTTCCTTGGCGATGTAGTACGGGTCGCTGAACTGGATCTGTTCGGCGCGGGTCTTGGTGTAGGCCAGGTTGGCAAAGATCACGTCGACGCGGCCCATTTTCACTTCGGGAATCCGCGCTTCAACCGACAGCGGCTTGAGTTCCAGGGCCACGCCCATGGTCTTGGCCAGGGCCTTGCACAGGTCCACATCCATGCCCACCAGCTCGCGGGTTTTCGGGTCCGGCGCGGAGAATGGCGGCACGTCGGCGTAGACGCCGCAGCTCAGGGACTGCTTGGCCATAATGTCGCTCAACTGGTCGGCCTGTGCGACGGCGATCGCCAATGGCCCCAATGCCAGCGCGGTAAACAGATGCTTCATCCCCATGGGAAATCTCCAGAAAGTTGGACCAGCAAAAATGGCAGAGGGAGCAAAGCCGCCGCAGCTCAATGGGCCCGCAGGTCGGCGATAAAACGTTGCGCTCGCGGGTGCGAAGGCTGGGTGAAGAAGGCGTCGGGGCTGCTCTTTTCCAGAATCTGCCCCGCGTCCATAAACCAGATGGTGTCGGCCACTTCACGGGCGAAGTTCATCTCGTGGGTCACGCACATCATGGTCATGCCGTCCTTGGCCAGGCCCTTCATCACGCTCAGCACTTCACCGACCATTTCCGGGTCGAGGGCGCTGGTGGGCTCGTCGAACAGCATCACCGGCGGTTCCATCGCCAATGCCCGGGCAATCGCCACGCGCTGCTGCTGGCCGCCGGACAACTGCGCCGGGTAAGCACCGGCCTTATGGGCCAGGCCGACGCGGTCGAGCAATTCCATGGCCTTCTGTTTGGCAGCGGCGCCCTTGAGGTTGCGCAGCTTGTTCGGCGCCAGGGTGATGTTTTCCAGCACCGACAGGTGCGGGAACAGGTTGAAGCTCTGGAACACAAACCCCACGCGGCTGCGCAGGCGGTTGATCTGCGCGTCGGTGCCGTGCACGTCCTGCCCGTCGAACAGGATCTGGCCGGCCTGGATGTCTTCCAGGCGGTTGACCGTGCGGATCAGCGTCGACTTGCCAGAACCCGAGGGGCCGCACAGCACCACCACTTCACCGGGTTGCACCTCGGCGGTGATGTCGGTGAGCGCCTGGTACTCGCCGTACCATTTATTGATTTTCGAAAACATGATCATTGGATGCATGAGCGCAGCCCTCTTCAATTATCGGTGGTCAGCAACGGACCGCCCGCCACGGTTTGCCCGCCATCGCCCAGGCGCTTGCGGGCAATGCGTTGCTCCACCCAACCGGCCAGGCGGGTCAGGCCGAAACACAGCAGGTAGTAGATGATCGCCAGGATGAAAAACACCTGGAACGGCTTGGTCAGCAGCTGGTTATTGACCTGGTTGGCGGCGAAGGTCACTTCCTGCACGTTGATCACGTAGCCCAGGGAGGTTTCCTTGATGATCGAGATGAACTGGCTGATCAGGCTCGGCAGCGCGTTGTACAGCGCCTGGGGCAGGATCACCCAGACCGTGGTGCGCACATAGCCCAGGCCCAGGGCGCGGGACGCCTCGTACTGCCCGGCCGGCAGCGCCTGGATGCCGCCGCGAATGATTTCGCACAGGTAGGCGCTCTGGTAGATCACCAGGGTGCAGAGCATGGTCATGAAGCCGGTGATGTTATGGCCGATCAGCAACGGCACCAGGAAGTAGGTCCAGAAGATCACCATCAGCAACGGGATGCCACGCAGCACGTAGACCCACACTGTCGCGACCCAGTACAACCCCTTCCACGGCGACACCCGCGCCAAGGCCAGCAGCAGGCCGAACGGGAACGCCAGCAGCAACGCCAGCGCCGCCAGGATCAGGGTACTCGCCAGGCCGCCCAGCGGGCCGTGGGGGTATTGGCCGATCAGGAACAGCGTCCAGTTCTGCTGCACGATTGAAAACATATCGAACATCGCGGTCTACCTCGCCAGGGCTTTGCTGAAGTGGCGGGCGAGCAACGCCCCGGCCCCCATCAGCAGCAGTGAAAACACCAGGTAGAAAACCGTGGCCACCAGGTACGACTCAAAGGTGCGGAACGTGTAGTTCTCCACTTCGCGGCTGGCGTAGGTCAGTTCCATCACGCCGATCGCCATCGCCAGGCTGGTGTTCTTGAACAGCAGCACGGTGTGGTTGATCAGCGACGGCAGGCAGTTACGCACGCCCTGGGGCAGGATCACGTAGCGCATCGAACGCACGTAGCCCAGGCCCAGGGCCCTGGACGCTTCGGTCTGCCCGGCGGGAATGGCGCGCAGGCCGCTGCGCATGTCTTCACAGAAATACGCAGCCTGGCACAGGCCCAGGGCGATCACCGAGAACAGGTATTCAGTGTTGTGGTTGGCCAGCCACAGTTGCGTGGACTCGCCAAGCAGCGTCGGCACGCCGAAGTACCACAGCATCAGTTGCACCAGGGTCGGCACATTGCGGTGGTACGACACATACCCCGCCACCAGGCGGTCGGCCAGCTTGTTACCGGTCAGGCGCACCGTGACCAGTGTCAGCGCCAGCAGCATCGCCAGCAGCCAGGCGAACAGCGCCAGCTGCAAGGTCATTTCGATGCCCTTGACGATCAGCTCGGCGTACTCGCCTTGCAGAATCGCGGCCAAATCGAAGTCTTGCTTCATGGTCAATCCCTATCGGCATTGGGCTAGGGCAGAAATCAAAATCACCCGGCGTGGCCGTGGCGGGATGCAGCGCTGACGGATCGATCCGTTCTTTTGCCGGGGCTCGGATTCAGCCCTGGTAGTCCTGGGGCCGCGCGGTGGAAAGCCCGCCCGGTACCTGCAAGGTCGGGGTGATTTCCATGTGCCCGATGTTGACCGCAATCGGCGCGGCAATCGCGAAGGCGATGGCATTGGCGATGTCCTCGGCCTGGGGCAATTCAAAGCCCTCGACGAAGCGCTTGTAGGTGGCTTCGGAATCGCCGTGCACGTGGGCAAAAATATCCGTGGCGACCCGACCCGGGCAGATCTCGGTGACCCGCACGCGCTTGCCGAACGCATCGATGCGCAACTGGCGCGAAAGCATGCTCACGGCGGCCTTGGTCGCGTGGTAGGTGGAGTTGCCGCCAAAGTTGTAGGCCGCCGCGATCGAACTGATGTTGATGATGTGCCCGCAGTCGCGCTCGACCATGCCCGGCAGCGCCAGCCGTGCCAGGTGCAACACGGCGCGCAGGTTGACGTCGATCAGCAGGTCGATGCCGTCGGCGTCGGCCTTGAGCAGGGAACCGGGTTTGTCGACGCCGGCGTTGTTGACCAGGATGTCGAAGGTGTTCTCGGCGAACAATTGGGTCAACCCGGCAAGGTCGGTCACGTCGATGGCGTGGGCGATGCAGCCGGTCCTGGCCGCCAGTTCCTGCAACTTGTCGGCGCTGCGGGCCAGGGCATGCACCTGCACGCCTTCCTGGCACAGACGCTCGACAACGGCGGCGCCGATGCCGGAGGAAGCCCCGGTGACCAGCGCGGTTTTGTAGTCGGAAAATGGCATGGGGTGGTCCTTGTGCTACGGGTTATGGTGCGACTCTATCCAGCCTTCGGGCGCTGGACCAAGACGCAATGATTGTGTGGCGATAAGGCCTGCTTATGACGCGGCCAGCAGCTGGGAAATCGGCGTGATCCGGCCGCCCAGTTGCTCGATTTCGGCGCGAATGGTGCGCGCCAGTTCGACCGCGCCGGGGGTGTCGCCATGCAGCAGGATCGAATGGGCCGGCACCCGCAGCACCTTGCCGCTGAGGGCGGTCACGGTGCCCTCCTCCAGTAACTGCCGCACCCGGCGCAGCACCGCTGCCGGCTCCTTGATCACCGAACCGTCGACCTTGCGCGGCACCAGCAGGCAATCATCGTCATAGGCACGGTCGGCGAGAAACGTGGTGGCGACGCGCAGGCCGCATTTCTCGGCAGCGCCCTCGATGGCGCGGCTGCTGGAGGAGCTGATGATCAGCGTCGGGTCAAACGCCGCCACCGCCCGCACCAACGGCTCGGCCAACGCCGCATCGGCGGCGGCCATATTGCCCAGGGCGCCGTGGAAGCTCATGTGGGTCATGCGATGGCCGTTGACCGCCGCGATCCCGGCGAGCGCGCCGAGCTGGTAGATCACATGGGTGGCGAGCTCCTTGATCTCGATGTTCATCTGCCGACGGCCAAAGCCCATCAGGTCCGGGAAGCCCACATGTGCCCCCAGGTCGATGCCACCAGCCTTGGCCAGGCGCACCGTGTTGTCCATGATCAGCGGGTCGCCGGCATGGAAACCACAGGCGACATTGGCCGATGAAATCAGGCGCATCAGCGCTTCATCCTCGCCCATGCGCCACGGGCCGAAGCCTTCGCCCAGGTCGGCGTTCAAATCAATCTTCATGCGGGGTACTCCACACCAAGGAAGGCTTCGCCGTAGCCGACGGTGGTGCCGCACGGCACGCGCACATCGACGACCCGTGCGGCGCGGGGCGCGCGCAAGGGCAACAGCAACTCACCCACTTGCAGCAGCGCGACTAGTTGCCCGGCGCTGAGCTGATCGCCCACCGCCACGAACGGTTGATCCAGTTGGGGATGGGTCAGCAGCAAGCGCCCCAGGCCGGTGGCGCGCAGCACCTGGTCTTCAACCACGGCAACGGCAGGCGCCGCAACAGCAGCGGCCGAGGCACCGCGCTTGAGCGTCAGGTGCACACCGGGGCGGCTCATTTCGGCACCGGCCAGGTGGTGCTCCTTGAGCCACAGCGCCAATTGACGAATTTCCTCAAGGGTCATGCTTTCACTCCTTCACGGTGCAGTTCCAGCAGGCGGCTGACTTCACGCAGATACGCGCGATTGGTTTCCAGGGCCTCGACGGCCTCCAGGTAGCTGCACTCGATAAAGCGCACCTTGCCGCCGATGGGCGCCTGGCCCAGGCGCCAAAGGTCGGCCTCGATCACACTGCCGAACTTGGGGTAGCCGCCGCTGGGCTGGGCGTCACGCATCTGGATGATGGGCTGGCCGCCGTGGGGTACCTGGATCACCCCCGGCACGATGCCGTGGGAGCGAATTTCCATCGGGGCGATGGGCAGCAGCGGTTGGCCTTCCATCCGGTAGCCGTAGCGATTGCTCTGGGTGGTGATCTTCCATTCACCGGCCCAGAACGCTGCGCGGGAAGCCTCCTGGAAGCGCTCGTATTCGGCGGCGGGCAACACGCGCATGGCAGGCACCCCATCAACCTGCAACGGCAGCGCCAGGCTTGGCGCCAACACCCCAACATCCAGCGAAAACGGGCTGATACCGGGGCGCAGTGCCCCCAGCCGATCACCCTGTTGCAGGGCGCGGCCGTCGAGGCCGCCGAACTCGCCGCGCAATTGAGTGCTGCGTGAACCCAGCACCGACGGCACATCCACCCCGCCCGCCAAACACAGATAGGCACGGCTGCCAGACGTCGGATAGCCCAGGCTCAAGACCTGGCCTTCGCGGCCCTGGCACACCCAGTTCGGTGGCAAGGGCTGGGCGTCCAGGGTGGCGTCGCAAGCGGCGCCGGTCACCGCAAAGGCACAGTCCTGCAGCAGCCGTACCTCGAACGGGAACAGCGGTATTTCAATCGCGGCAGCGTCTTCGGGATTGCCCAGCAACAGGTTGCCCAGGGCCAGGGCCAGGTGGTCCATGGCGCCCGATGTGCCCACGCCATAACCCAGGCTGCCGAAGCGGCCGAAGTCCTGCACGGTGGCCAGGGCGGTGGCCGATAAGATCTCGATCATCGAATGATCCTCTCGATGCGCAAGCGCAGGAAATCACCCGGCCGCAAGATCGCGGGCGGGGTTTGGGCGGGGTCGAAAAACGCCATTTCAGTGCGGCCGATGGTGTTCCAGCCGCTGGGGCCGGCCGAGGCGGACACCCCGGTCTGCACCCCGCCGATGGACACCGAGCCCGCCCCGATATTCAGCACCGGCACCTGGCGCCGAGGCGTGGCCAGGCGCGGGTCCATGCCACCGAGGTAGCAATAACCGGGGTGGCTGCCCAGCGCGTACACCGGGTACAGCGGTTCGCAGTGCAGGTTGGCGATGGTCTCGATATCCAGTCCGGTGTGGGCAATCACATCCGCCATGTGCGGGCCGAACTCGCCGCCGTACACCACCGGCAATTCGACGATGCGCCCCTCCAGGGGCAGCGGCTGGCTCATCTCCCAGGCCTCCAGCAGGCGCTGGCACAGGCCGTTCAGTTCACGCGGCGGCGTGAGGAAGGTGAGCATCAGGTTGTTCATGCCGGGCACGGCTTCGTGGATCTCGGGCCATTCGCCGGCTTGCAGGGCCAGGCGCCAGATACGCTGCTGCGGGGCTAGGTCCAGTTCTCCCGGCGCCTCGAACAGCAAGGCGCTGGAGCCCAGCAGGCTGATGACAGGGGCGGTGTTCATGTCGGACTCCTTTGCTGCAACCAGCGCTCCAGGTGATGAATATCGACGCCGCCGGCGCAGAACGCCGGGTCATCAAGAATGTCGCGGTGCAACGAAATGTTGGTGCTGATGCCCTCCACGACCATCTCGCTCAGGGCCAGGCGCATGCGCGCCATGGCTTCTTCACGCGTGGCGCCGTGGGTGATGACCTTGGCCACCATCGAGTCGTAGTACGGCGGCACGCGGTAGCCGGTGGTGACATGGGAATCGACCCGCACACCAAAGCCGCCGGGCACTTCCCAACGCTGGATCAGGCCGGGGGTCGGCATAAAGGTCAGCGGGTCCTCGGCGTTGATGCGGCACTCCAGGGAGTGGCCGTTCAGTTGAACGTCCTCCTGGCGCACGCTGAGCACTTCACCGCGGGCCATGCGCAGTTGCTGCTGGACGATGTCGATGCCGGTGGTCATCTCGGTGACCGGATGCTCCACTTGCAGGCGCGTGTTCATCTCGATGAAGAAGAAATCGCCGTCCTCATACAGAAACTCGAAAGTGCCCACGCCGCGATAGCCGATGCGGCGGCAGGCCTCGGCGCAGCGTTCGCCGACCGTGGCGATCAGCGCGGGATCGATGCCCGGCGCCGGCGCTTCTTCCAGGACTTTCTGGTGGCGACGTTGCAGGGAACAGTCGCGGCAGCCGAGCCAGATCGCATGGCCATGGGCATCACACAGCACCTGGATTTCCACGTGCCGAGGGTGGCCGAGGAATTTCTCGATATACAGTTCAGGGTTGCCGAACGCCAACCGCGCTTCTTCGCGAGTGAGACCTATGGCGGCCAACAACTCGGCCTCTGCCTGTACCACGCGCATGCCGCGACCGCCGCCGCCACCGGCGGCCTTGACGATCACCGGATAGCCGATTTCGGCGGCAATGGCGAGGATGCTCGCGTCGTCGCTCGGCATGCTCGAATCCGGCCCCGGCACGCACGGCACACCGGCTTCACGCATGGCGCGCTTGGCTGCCACCTTGTCGCCCATGGTGCGAATGCATGCGGCGCTCGGCCCGATAAAGGTCAACCCGGCCGCTTCGATGCGCTCGGCAAACCCGGCGTTTTCCGACAGGAACCCGTAACCGGGGTGGATCGCCTGGGCACCACTGACCTTGGCGGCAAACAGCAGCGCCGTCTGGTTCAAGTAGCTCAGGCCCGGTGCGGCCGGGCCGATGCACAGCGACTCATCGGCGTTTTGCACATACTGCGCATGACGGTCCGCTTCGGAGTGCACCGCCACAGTCTTGATGCCCAGGCCATGGCAGGCACGCTGAATGCGCAGGGCGATTTCGCCACGGTTGGCGATCAGCACTTTGTCGAACATTGAATTCACCTGAATAACGAATACGCGTGGGGGTCAACCGAGCCGGAACAGGGCCTGGCCCGCTTCGACTTCGACGCCGGCCTGGGCAAGAATCTCAACCAACTTGCCGGCAACCTTGGCCTTGACCGGATGGAACATCTTCATCGCCTCGATCACCGCCACGGTCTGGCCGGCTTCAATGGCTTGGCCCACGGTGACGAACGGCGCTTCACCGACGGCGGGCGTCAGGTGCAGGACGCCATAGAGGCTGGCCTTGATCTCCACGGCGGAGCTGGCCACGGGGGTTGCGGGTGTTGGCGCTGCGGTCACGGCCGGCGCGACGCTGGTGATCACCTGACCTGCCTGCTTGAACAGCCGCAGCGTGCTGTCGCCTTCGGTCAGGCTCAGTTCCAGCAGATCGGATTCGGCCAGCAAATCCATCAACCCCTTGATACGTGCTGAATCCATGTATGGCCCCTGCCTGTCGAGCGTGTCTTGAGTGGATGGGCCCAATCTACCGAGCCCCTCGAAAAGCGGCCAAGACGCTTTGGCTTTGGGGTGATAAGCCGACCTTATGACCACTCAAATCAGGCTGCCACGCATCGTCGCCACCAGCTCCAGCAGGATCGCCTTGACCGCCTGGGCCGGCACCGACAACGGCAAATGCCCCGACAGGCACAGCGCCAGCGGCGCCTCCACCTCGGGCTCGACGATGCGGCACATGTGCACCGAAGTGGCCGCCACCATCACCCGCGCCGACGATTCCGGCAGGATGGTCGAGCCGAAATGGTCGGCCACGGCGGCGGTCAGCGTGGTCGAGGATTCAATTTCGGCCACCACCCGCGCACTCAGGCCGATGCGCAGAAAGGCTTCATCCACCAGCCGACGCATCACGTTGTAGGGGCGCGGCAGCAGCATGTCCATGTCGGCCAGTTCGGCCAGGGGCACTTCTTCACGTGTAGCAATCGCCGGGTCGGCACTCACCAGGTACAGCGGCTCGCGCAACAACGAGACAAAACTCAGGCCATGCACCTCGCGCCCGCCATACAGCACGGCCATGTCCATGCGGCCGTTCATGATCAGCTCGCTCAAGGTGGTACCGAAGTTTTCATTGAGGTACAGCAGGATGCCAGGGTGGCGCTCACGCACGGTGCGCAGCAGCGGCAATGACAACGCCGACGCCGCAGTGCCCGGCGCCAGCCCCACCGAAACCTGCCCGGACAACGCCTGGCCGGTGGCATTGATATCGCTCTGCGCCTGTTCACACTGGCGCAAAATAATCTGCGCATGGGCATACAACACCTTGCCCGCCTCGGTCGGCGTGACGCCACGCTTGGTGCGAATCAACAGCTGCTGTTGCAGCTCGGCTTCCAGGGTTGCCAGTTGTTGGCTCAACGCCGGTTGCGCCACATGCAGCACATCGGCAGCCTGGGTCATGCTGCCGATGTCGACCAGTTTCACGAAGTACTTCAGGCGGCGCAGGTTCAAAATGGCGATGCTCATGTAATGGACAAGTGATGCCTTAAATGTGGGAGGGGGCTTGCTCCCGATGAGGCAGTGTCAGTTGATGCATCTGTGACTGACATACTGCTATCGGGAGCAAGCCCCCTCCCACATTTGGTTTTGCGTACACCTGGCAGGTTTGCAAAAGACAGGCCATCGGTATAACCACCCATAAGGCTTTGCTATGGGTGCCCCTGATCCTCCATCCAAAGCACCCGCCCGGAGCAGCCAGGACTGGACGCACCACAACAGCGCAGCGCCAGCCATAAGCACTTCCTATCAAACCAGAACAAACTCATCTTATGGCGCCCTCCCCCACCCCTCGTACTGTGACCCCCGTCAACACCATCAACGAGGAACGCCCGTGACTGCCTCCCGCATCGCCGCCCGTGTGCAACGCATCAAACCATCGCCCAGCAGCGCCGCGTCCGACCGCGCCAACGAGCTGCGTCGCCAGGGCCAGTCCATCATCAACCTGGTGGTGGGCGAGCCGGATTTCGATACGCCACCCAATATTCGCCAGGCCGCCAGTGCCGCCATTGAGCGCGGTGAAACCCGCTACACCCAGAACGCCGGTACTCCGGAGCTGCGCCAGGCCATCGTCGACAAGCTGGCACGGGAAAACGCCCTGATCTACACCGCCCAGCAGGTGCTGGTGACCAGCGGCGCCAAGAGCGCGATCTTCAACGCCTTCGCCGCCACCCTCGGCGCCGGCGATGAGGTGCTGATCCCGGCGCCGTACTGGGTGTCGTACCCGGACATGGTGCTGGCCTGCGAAGGCGAGCCCGTGACCCTCGCCTGCCCTGAACACAACGGCTTCAAGCTGACCCCAGGCCAGCTGCGCGCGGCGATCACCCCGCGTACCCGCTGGCTGCTGCTCAACTCCCCCAGCAACCCCACCGGCGCCAGCTACAGCCACAGCGAATTGCGCGCCCTGGCCGATGTGCTGCTGGACTATCCGCATGTGCTGCTGATGACCGATGACATCTACGAGCACATCCGTTTCGACGGCCTGGACAACCCGCATATCCTCGCCATCGAGCCGGCCTTGAGCGAGCGCAGCCTGGTGGTCAACGGCGTGTCCAAGACCTACGCCATGACCGGCTGGCGCATCGGTTACGCCGCAGGCCCCACCGACCTGATCGGCGCCATGGCCACCCTGCAATCGCAGTCCACCAGCAACGCCTGCTCGATCAGCCAGGCGGCGGCGGTGGAAGCGCTCAACGGCGACCAGAGCTTCGTCCAGCAAAGCGTGCGGGTCTACCAGCAACGCCGCGACCGCTGCCTGGAGCTGCTCAATGCCATTCCCGGTCTCAGTTGCCGCAAGCCCGATGGTGCGTTCTACCTGTATGTGAATTGCGCTGGCCTGCTGGGTAAAACTACGCCCGAGGGCAAGGTGCTGCACACCGACAGCGACGTCGTGATGTACCTGCTGGAAAGCCAGGGTGTGGCAGTTGTGGCGGGCACGGCGTATGGCCTGGCGCCGTTTTTCCGCATGTCGATCGCTACCGCGATCACCACCCTCGACCAAGGCTGTGCGCGCATCAAAGCCGCCGTCGCCGCGTTGCGCTGAGGGCCGACCATGACCGTGGCAGCCCACCCGCCCCTGAGTTTCCAGCAGGCCTTGCTGGCCATGCTCGGCATCTCCCTGGTGCTGATGCTCTCGGCACTCGACCAGACGGTGATCGGCAACGCCTTGCCGAGCATCGTCGCCGAGCTCGATGGCTTTGAACTCTACGCGTGGGTTGCCACCGGCTACCTGTTGGCGTCCATCGTCACCATTCCGATTTTCGGACGGCTGGGGGATTACTACGGGCGCAAGCCGTTCGTGCTCGCCGCCACGTTGATTTTCACCCTGGCCTCCCTGGCCTGCGCCGTGGCCAATGACATGCTGCTGCTGGTGATCGGCCGCGCCTTGCAAGGCGTGGGCGGCGGCATGCTGATCGGCACCGCGTTCGCCTGCATTCCCGAACTGTTTCCCGATACCCGCCAACGCCTGCGCTGGCAAATGCTCTTGAGTGCGCTGTTCAGCGTGGTCAATGCCATCGGGCCGGGCCTGGGGGGTTACTTGACCGGCGCCTTTGGCTGGCGCTCGGTGTTCTACCTCAACCTGCCCCTGGGGTGCCTGGCGCTGTTGATCGCCTGGCGCTTTCTGCCCTGGTACCGCCCGCAGCAGCGCAGCGGCATTCGCCTGGACTGGCCCGGCGCGCTATTGATCGCACTGGCCCTGGGCAGCCTGCAGCTATTTGTGGAGTGGCTGGGGCATTCGAGCCTGGCGTTGAGCGCCGCCCTGGGCCTGGGCTGCATGGCCGCGATCATCGCGCTGTGGCATTGGGAGCGGCGTTGCCCGCATGCGCTGTTGCCGGCGGCGCTGTTCAGTTTGCCGAGCCTGCGATTGTTGTTCGTACTGTCGGTGGCGGCCGGCGCGATCATGTTTTCGCTGCTGTTCTACCTGCCGCTGTTGCTGCAAGGCGCCTACGGCTACTCGCCCCAGGACGCCGGCCTGTTGATCACGCCGCTGGCGTTGAGCATCACCTTGGGGGCCATCGTCAACAGCCGCATCGTGACCCGTTTGCGCAACCCCAACCATTTGCCGCTGGCGGGCTTTGTCGCACTGCTGCTGGCGTGCCTGGGCCTGGCGGTGGTCGGGCGCGGGGCCGCGTTCAACCTGTTGCTCGGTTTGATCCTGCTGGCCGGCCTGGGGCTGGGATTTATCCTGCTCAACCTCACGGTCTTCACCCAGACCCTGGCCGAACGGCAGTTTCTGGGGATTGCCACGGCGCTGACCCAGTCCCTGCGCCTGGTCGGCGGGCTGCTCGGCACCGCAGGCATGGGGGTGCTGGTAAATCTGCTGTACAGCGCCAACGTGCAGCGGGTGTTTCTCGCGGCAAATCACGCCGAGGGCATTGCCGTGTATGCCGATCCGCAAACGCTGTTGCATGCCAACCTCGACGCCTCGCCCTGGCTGAACCTGGCCCGCGATGCCCTGGCGCAGTCCGTGGGCGTCGGCCTGTTGCTGTGCGCCGGGATCGGCGTGCTGGCGCTGTTCATCCTGTACCGCTTGCCGCCGGTGCGACTGCATGTCGTGCCGGCCACCGTTGCTCCTGAAAAACCTGCTCCTGAAAACAAATAGAAAACCTTCACTGCCGCTTTTGACTGCCCTCAAAAAACCAAACACACATGGGGATGACACCGATGGAGCTTTTCAATCGCGCACCGACAGTACTCGCCGGCCTTTGTGGCCTGCTGATCGCCCAACAGGACTACGCCGCCGGCCTGGTGGAAGACAGCAAGCTCAACGTGCTGGCCCGCAACTTCTTCAGTAACGCCGACAACCGCAGCGGCGCGGCCGACCCCAACTACACCCAGGAATGGGGCCAGGGCTTTATCGCCAACTTCGAGTCGGGTTTCACCCAGGGCACGGTGGGCTTCGGCATCGACGCTATCGGCATGTTCGGCGTGCGCCTGGACTCCGGCAAAGGCCGTCACTACAACCCGCAAAGCACCGCGTTCAACGGCAACGTGTTCCCCACCGATCACGATGGTCGCGCGGTGGACGAGTTCGGCAGCCTGGGCCTGACCGCCAAGGCGCGCTTTGCCCGGACCGAGCTGAAATACGGGACCCTGGTGCCGATGCTGCCGGTGGTGATGTCCACCGACCGCATGCTGCAACAGACCTTCAACGGCGGACAGGTGCAGTCCAAGGACCTGGACCATTTCACCTTCACCCTCGGCCAGTTGGAACACGTGAAAGGCCGTGGTTCGAGCAACCAGATGGGCATGTCGATCCCGGGCGCCAACAACGCGGTCACCGGTGAGTTCGTCAACAAGTTCTACTACGGTGGCGTCGACTACAAACCCACCAAAGACCTGACGTTGCAGTACTACTACGGCAACCTGCAGGACTTCTACAAGCAGAACTTCCTGGGCCTCAAGTACGACTGGCAGATCGGCCCGGGCACCCTGCGCACCGACCTGCGCCACTTCGACAACCGCTCCGACGGCGCCAACGGCAACGACCCGGCGTTCTACACCTTCGGCTACTACGGCGACGGCGTGACCAAGGGCAAGGTCGACAGCCGCCTGAGCAGCGCCCTGTTCACCTACCTGGTCAACGGCCACACGATTGCCGCCGGCCTGCAACAGGTCAGCGGCGACAGCGATGCGGTGTGGCTGAACCAGGGTGACGGTTCCACGGCCTACTTCATGACCGAGTCGATGATCGGCAAATTCCAGCGCGCCGGGGAAACCACCTGGCAGGTGCGTTACGGCTATGACTTCGCCACGATCGGCGTGCCAGGCCTGAGCTTTATGGGCATGTACGAAAGCGGCTCGAACATCCGCACGCCAACGGGTGACAAGAGCGAGTGGGAACGCAACCTGACCGTGAGCTATGTGTTCCAGCAAGGCCCGCTGAAGAACCTGAGCATCGCCTTGCGCCATGCCTCATTGCGCACCGAAGTGACCACCCAGCGTGACAGCGATGAGCATCGGGTGATCATCAGTTACCCGTTGAGCATCTTGTAAGCCCATCAAATGTGGGAGGGGGCCTGCCCCCTCCCACAGTTTGATTGGCGTTATGGCTGGCTGATGTGTTCCAGGGTGTAGCGCAGCGATGCCGGCAACATCGAGCTGGCGATGAGGCCGATGCTAGATGATAAGTTTCACAATCAAGTCAATTTCGCATCCGGAAAAAGTTTCGCAATGTGGTGAATCAACGCCGGATTAGGCTAAGGTGCGGCCCACGCGCCCTTTCCCTGCGAGACCTCTGCATGCGACCCCTGATCTTCGCCAGCCTGTGCCTGCTGGCAGGCTGCCAACAAACGCCGCCGGCCAACGACCAGCTCGACGCCGTACTCTGGACCCAGACCTCCATCGAACACGAGTTGATCTATCGCCAGGTCTTCGCCCATGCCACCCGCCAGCTCGACGTGGCGCTGGCCGATCCCAGCTGGGACGCGCTGCCCTTCCCTCCCCGCAACCTGAGCGGCCTGCCACCGGCGGTGGTAGTGGATATTGACGAAACCCTGCTGGACAACGTGCCGCTCAATGCCCGCGACGTGATCAATAACCAGGTGTATGGCTACGACCGCTGGAACACCTGGGTCGACCAGGCCAAGGCCCAGGCCCTCCCCGGTGCCGTGGCGTTCCTGCAAGCGGCGCAACAAAAAGGCATCACGGTTTACTACCTGACTAACCGCGAACACAGCCAGGTCGCGGCCACTGTGGCCAACCTGCGCCTGCGCGGTTTTCCGGTGGAGAGCAATCAACAGGTGCTCGCTGCCAGCACGCCTACCGGGCACTGCGAAAGCGCCGGCTACGGCAAGAACTGCCGCCGCCAATGGGTCGCCAGCCATGCTCGCGTGCTGTTGATGGCCGGTGATTCCCTGGGGGATTTCGTCCAGGCCGAACGCAACACCCTCGAGGCCCAGCGCAAGGCCGTCGAACCCTATGTGAACTGGCTCGGGCAGCGCTGGTTTTTGCTGCCCAACCCGACTTACGGCAACTGGTACAGCGCGCCCTATGGGGATGATGAAAAGCTGCCGTTCGCGCAGAAACGCCAGTTCAAGCAGCAGGCGTTGCAGTTGCAGGAGTAACGCCAACCTAGTGCAAGCGCCCGCCCAACGGGTACTCGACCGCCAGGCGGATCTGGTTGGCATCCAGCTCCGCCTGGGCCGCATTGCCCCGGTGCACGGCGTGGCGCAGGGTAAAGGCGAGGTTTTTCGCGACACCGGACTGCACCACGTAGCGTGCTTGCAGGTCACGTTCCCAATGCTTGCCCCCATCACCGTAGCCGAGCCATTGGTAGCCGCCGCGAGGATCCATGTGGCGACCGTCGATGCCACTGCCGCGTACATACAACGCCGCCAGGCTCAGGCCTGGCATGCCATGGGCCGCCAGGTCCAGGTCATAGCGCGCCTGCCACGAGGCTTCCCGTGGGGCGTTGAAGTCGGACAGCGCCACGGCGTTGCTCAGGTAAATCGCCCCGCGCGTCACGTAGTCGAACGGCGTATCGCCACTGACTTTCTGATAGCCCACGCCCACACTGTGGGCACCGAACCGATAGGTCGAGAGCAGGCTCCATGTGGTGTTATCGATGCGCCCGGACAACGCCTTGCCGGTGTCCTGGGTGCGATACAGGTTCAGGTCAACGGTCAGTGCCTGGCCGGGAAACAGCGGCCGGGTGTAGACCGCCCCGAGGTAATGCTGGCGCCAGGTGTCTTCATAGACAGCGCTGAACACGCTGGCGCTCAGCCCCTTGATTGCCGTATTGCGCACGCCCACCAAGTCAAAGCGATCGCCTTGCTTGCCATTGGAATAGTTGACGACAAACCCTCGGTCATGGCTGCTGGCGTTGCGGTCGGTGCTCTCATTGAAGTGCCCCGCGAACAGGGTGGTGGCCGGCAACTCGCGGCTGGTCAACCACCATCCCGTTGCGGTTTCGGGCAGCAAGCGGCTGTCGGACGAGGCAAACACCGGGGTTTTCACCCGCTGCTCGCCGTAGCGCAATTCGGTCGAGGAAAAGCGCAGTTTGGCAACCGCACCACCGCGGCTGAACTGGTCCTTGGGGTGACCGTCATTGTCCACCGCCAATAGCCGGGCCTTCCCGGCACGCCCACCGCCACTGTCCAGTTGCCACGCGGAATAAACGTGCGCATCCAGGCCAAAACCCAGGGGGCCGGTGGTGAAACCCGAGGCGTAGTCAGCCATCAGGCCATAGGCCCATTCTTCCGCCAGGTCGCTGCGCTGGGATCGAGGTTTGTAGGCGTTGCGTGCGCCGTTGCTGAGGGCGCCATGCTGGTAGTCGCGGCGATCGTAGACACTGCGGTTGAGCAGGTTCCACTGACTGTCCTCGATAAAGCCTTTGGCGGTGTCTTGTTCGGCGGCGAAGGCGAGCAGGCTCTGCCCTCCCAATGCCAATAGCAGGGTGCGGGTCGATAGCATCTTCACGGTTTGACTCCAGAACGTGTCAGGCAAAGGTGTTCCGCAGGGCGCAGAACACCGTTGGTTCCGTCAGAGGTATTTGAGAATCGCGATGTCGCGACGACGCTGTTTGAGGCCGGCGAACCAGCGCGTCGGGAAGAACAGCAACACCCCGAGTATCACGCTCCACAACCACACCATCGGCAGGTCGTCAAAACCGTAGTAGGTGCCCTGGTTCGCGCCCCAGATCGCCAGCGCGACCAGGTACATGGCCTTGAGCACGTAGAGGTGCAGCAAGTAGAAAAACATCGGCGCCCCACCGTAAATCGCAAGGGTCGCGGTAGCCCAACGGGCCTGCCATTTCTCGAACAGCGCCAACAGCAGCAGCGACAGGCCCAGGGTCGGCATCAGGAACATCAGCGACGGCGGGTATTTCTTCGCGCTCATGAAGCTCATGAAGGTGCGCAATGCATCACCGGTCTGCACCCAGGGTTTCTCGCCGTACACGTTGAGGTAGCGGATAAACACAAACGCGACCAGCAAGCCTGCTCCCAGCTTGACCAAGCGGGAGATACGCTCGGCCGACGGCATCGCCTTGCCAAACCACGGGCCGATGCCCCAACCCAGCAGGATCACACCGATCCACGGCAATATCGGGTACGTCGTGCGGGCGCGGGTGAATTCGGTAATGTCGATAAACACCCGCTGATGCAGGATCGACCAGGGCACGAAGAACGGCGACTCCGGCCCGACGGTCACGCCATCGAGCAGGTTATGCCCGGCGACAATCACCACCCCCAGCACGATCAGCCAGGCGCGCTTGAAGTGCAGCAAACCGGCAAGCACGATCATGCACAGGCCGATACACCAGATCACTTGCAGCCATAACGTCTTGGGTGGGAACTCGGCATTCCAGGCAAAGCACACGAAGGTGATTTCCAGGAACACCAGGAACAGCCCGCGCTTGAGCAAAAACACCGAGGTCTCGCGGGCGCTGTGTTTCTGGCTGTAGAGCCAGGCCGACAAGCCCGTCAGGAAGATAAACGCCGGGGCGCAGATCTCGCTGAGCATACGGGTGAAATACAGGTCCGGGGTGACACTCAAGGCATCGATCGGGTCGGTGACCTGCCGGTGCAGCAAGAAGGTTTCTCGCACATGGTCGATGAGCATCAACAGCATCACAAAACCGCGCAGCGCATCGATGGCCAGCATGCGCGTGGCCGCCGTGACGTTCGTGCGGGCAAGCGTCGGCGCAACAGTGCCCGCCTGACCGGCCAATCCTGAAGAAAGGGTCATATCAATCACTCATGAAGGAGGCAATGAATCAGGCTGACTTTTTCAGCCTGGCGACTTCCGATGCCGGCAGTTGCGACGGCGCGCGAGGTAACGGCGCCTGGCCTTGCTGGCGGTGGAACGACAACGTCGAACTGAAGCGTTTGACGTCAAACCGCTCGGGCTTGCCCGCCGGATCAAGACGCTCGCCAGGGCTGTTGTCCTGGTACTCGACGGCCACCACGTAAGTGCCCTGCCAGGGCAGCTCGAAGCTGACGTTGCCGGCGGCATCGCTGCGCTGCTTGAAGACTTCACCTGAGGCGGTTTCCAGCACGACCTCCTGGCCCGTCAGCGGCTTGCCCGCGTAGAACACCCGGAACTGCGCACGGCCCGCATCGGCAACGCCGGTGGGCACGATATCCAGGGTCAGCTCCGGGCTACGGGCCCGCAGGTCACCGACCCAACGCGTGGCCGGGGTCCAAGCGGCTTTCAAGGTCTTGGCGCCTTCATGCACATCGAACATCGGATAGTGCAGGTCTTGCGCCAGCAACGAATCCTCGTGGCCGGGCTGCTCCGCCAGCATGAACGCCTGGCGCTGCAGGCTCAGCTGCAGCGGTGCCGACCGGTCGGCCATCGACCAGGCCTGGAGCTGCCTGAACCGATCCATTCCCCCCGGCGTGACCTCCAGCACGTTCTTGTCATACTCCCCGTAGTACAAGGCCAATGGCTGGCCGGGAAGTTGTTCGTACCAAATCTGATGCGCCTCACTGGCGGTTGCCAACATGAACGCCCCATAACCCAACAGTGCTTTTGCGTTGCTCATTCGCATTTTTTTCGCTCCGATTGGTGGTGTTCAACCCAAGGCTGTCGCGGCTGGAAAACACCGTACAACCCTGCGCTCCCTCACTCTGCAAGCATTACAACGCAGGCCCTTTTGCGGTATGCGCCGAATTGCGCCCACGGATCGGCGCAGACCACTGTTTAAGGGCCCGAAAAAGTGTTTTATGCGGGTTGCGTCGAGATGAGGCGTTTAGCCAAGACTACGAGTGAGCGTGTCCAATTGAGGTGCAAAAGCAGTGAGCTTTGATCGTTCCCACGCCCTGCGAAAAGCTGTGTACCTGATGTACCGAGGTGCCTGCATCGCAGGCAAGCCAACTCCCACATTTGAACCGGTTCCCCCCCTAAAGCGGGGTCCGCTGAAAGACCGCCATCAGGGACATAGCTATCTACAACGTTGTAGCCGCCAACAGTAACCACGATGCGAAGCGAGCCGCCCTTGATCTTGCTTTTGATCTTGATCTTGATCTTGATCTCAGGCGCCCCGTTAACCACGCTGGCCGGAATTCGATAGTGATTTGGGGGGTAAACCGGCAGGGATGCCGGTTTAGCCGCCCCGCGCCATGGATGGCGCGTGGCGGCGGCCCCCCAAATCACTGTCGGATTACGGGCACACCGAGCCTGGGCGAGGTGCCGAGTGGTGGGGCGAAGGCCTTTTGCTTACTTTTGGGCCTCTCCAAAAGTGAGTCGCTGTAAGAGCGAAACCATAAGTGGCCGTGACCGCAGCAACGGATATGTACCCGGTCCAATCCAAAAAAATGGTCGGCCCAGAGGCCGCCATCGGGGGCAAGCCCCCTCCCACAGGAAAGCGAGCGTGTGTCAGTGCCGCAGCAACTTGCGCAACGGCACACCATCCTTGAGCACCGGCGACTTGATCACGATATAGCTGAAGTACTTGGAGATACCGATGTTCTTATCCAGCAGGCTCTCGACCACTTCCTGATAGTGCTGGATGCTGCGGGTCATGAAACGCACCAGATAGTCATAGCCACCACTGATCAAGTGACACTCAAGCACTTCATCCACCAGGCGGATATTCGATTCGAATTTGGCGAAGTCTTCACGCTTGTGGTCGCTGAGGGTGATCTCGGTAAACACCGTGACCGAGTCGGTAATCTTGGCCAGGTTCAAGTGCGCCTTGTAGCTGGAAATGTACCCGGCCGACTCCAGCCGCTTGACCCGTTGCAGGCACGGGCTGGCGGACAGGCCCACGGCGTCGGCGAGGCTGACATTGGTCATCCGGCCGTCTTTTTGCAATTCAACCAGAATACTGATGTCGATCCGGTCCAGCTTGACTTGCCCTTCCATTGCGTACCTCTTGACTGCCGTTTGTAAGACAATCTTCTAGCAAAATCAGCGCCGTAAAGACAGCTGATGCTGCGCCACCAGATCCGCCATGCTGTTGATGCAGTAGTCCGCCGCGCAAGGCGAAGGCTGCCGCGCCCGGTGGCGGCCGATCAAACAGCGGTCCAGCGCCGCGTGTGCGCCGACCGACGGTCGCGTCACATGCAGCACCGGTTGCAACTGCTCGCCCTGCTCCGTGAGCCATTGCGGGTCTTCGGCCAGGGAAATGAAATCTTCCGGTGCAATCCCCAATCGCTCGCACAACACCCCGCGATCCTCGGCATCGCGGTCGCCACGCACCAGCAGCCGGTAGAACTTGCGCAGGTACAGCATCGCCCCCGGCGCATCCTCGAACAACGACCAATTGCCCGCCGAACGGGCAAAGCTCATGCCCTCCTCCCAACTGGCGTGCAGGCCCCAGCTCTCGGCCAACTGGCGATGGGCAAAACACAACACGCCACTGAAGCCCAGCTCGGCGAAACGCGGATAGAGCTGGGCAACCTGCGCATTGAATTCGGCCAGCACCTGTTCCTTGATCGGCTGCCCGCCACGGCTGTCGAGCAGCGGCTGCAACGCTGTCCACACCCCGGAATCGCGATCCACCAGCACTTCATCGCAATCGATCAGCAACGCTCGATAATCTGTCAGTCCCATGTGGGGTCAAGCCTCCAATGCCGCAGTTGGCCCATAGCGGGCACAGCCTCAGATCAAAACCCGTGCCAAGGCGCCGTCGAGGATTTTCAGCGCTTCGTCGACCTGGGCTTCGGTGGTCACCAACGGCGCGAGGAAACGCAGCACATTGCGATGCACCCCGCATTTGATCACCAGCAAACCACCCGCCCGAGCTGCATCGATCAGCCGTTGGTTGAGGTCGGCATCCGGGGTGCGGGCCGGGTCATCCTTGATCAACTCCATCGCCAACATAAAGCCGGTGCCGCGCACATCGCCGATGCGCGAGTAGCGCGCCTGCAAACCGAGCAAACCCTGGCGCAGGCGCTCGCCCAGTACTTGGCTGCGCGCCAGCAACTGCTCCTGCTCGAACGCATCGATCACCGCCAGCGCCGCCGCACAGGCCAGCGCATTACCGCCGTAGGTGCCGCCCAGCCCGCCGGGCAGTGGTGCATCCATGATGTGCGCCTTGCCGACTACGCCGGACAACGGCAAACCGCCGGCCAGGCTCTTGGCCACGGTGACCAGGTCGGGCTGGATACCCGCGTGCTGGAAACCGAACCAGGTGCCGGTGCGACCGAAGCCGGTCTGGATTTCGTCGAGGATCAACACGATGCCATGCTTGTCGGCCAACGCTCGCAGTGCCTGGAGAAACTCAGGGGGTGCGGTGAGGAAACCGCCGTCGCCCTGCACCGGCTCGATGATGATCGCAGCCACCCGCTCCGGCGCTACCTGGGTCGCGAACAATTCATCCAAGGCCTTGAGCGCGATTTCACTGGTCACGCCGCGATAAGCATTCGGGTACGGGGTATGGAACACCTCCGGTGCAAACGGCCCGAAGTTCTGCTTGTAGGGTTGGCTCATGCCGGTGAGCGTGGTGCCCAGCAACGTGCGCCCGTGGAAACCGCCACGGAAGGCAATGACCGCCGAGCGATTGGTATGGGCGCGGGCGATCTTCACCGCATTTTCCACCGCCTCGGCGCCGGAGGTGAAGAACGCGGCTTTGTACGCGTCCTGGCCGCCGATCATTTCACACAGGCGCTGGGCCAGGTCGAGGTAAGGCTGGTAGGCAACCACTTGGAAGCAGGCATGGGAGACCTTCTGCAACTGGGCCTGCACGGCGGCGACCACCTTGGGGTGGTTGTGACCGATGTTGAGCACGCCAATACCGCCGACGAAGTCCAGGTAACGCTTGCCATCCACGTCCCACAACTCGGCGCCCTGGGCACGGTCGATCACCAGCGGGTGCGCAGTCACCAGGCCACGGGGCACGAACTGCTCGCGCTGACGGAGCAAATGAGGGGTTTCGTCGACTTTGCTATTCATGGCATTTCCCATCGTGAGTCCGGCAACCGGAAGGTGGTTGCGATGCTGTCCAGAGTACGACCTGCAGGCAACGAACTACGCCGAACTTGCCCCATGAGAAATTCGGATCAACTGTTTTCGCCCCGCGTTTCAACAGATCCTGCGCCGGGCTTGGGGGATGATGATCGCTACCTTTATCCAGCAGGAAATGCCCATGGCCTTGCTCTACAAAGCTGACCCGGTGCGCGGCCAACACTGGCAGGCACTCTTTGCCCAACACGCGCCGGACATCGAATGGCGCGCCTGGCCCGACATCGGCAACCCCTGCGAGGTCGACTACCTGGCCGCCTGGCAGGCGCCGGACGATCTGGCGCGTGTGCTGCCCAACCTGAAGGTGTTGTTTGCGTTGTCGGCCGGTGTCGATCAACTGGACCTGGACCGTTTGCCTGCGGGCCTGCCGGTGGTGCGCCTGCTGGATCCGGGCATCACCCGCGGCATGTGCGAATACGCCAGTTGGGCGGTGCTCAGCCTGCACCGCGACATGCTGCGTTACCGTCAGCAGCAGGTTGCGCGCTGTTGGCAGGCGCATCTGTTGCAGCCGGCTGCGAACCGGCGCGTGGGGGTGATGGGCCTGGGAGCCCAGGCCCAGCAGATTCTGGCGACCTTGGCACCGCTGGGCTTTGCCCTGTCCGCCTGGGCGCGCAGTGCGCACCAGGTGCCGGGGGTGGAATGTTATGCGGGGGAAGCACAACTGCCGGCGTTTCTGAGCCAGTGCGATATTTTGCTGTGCGTGTTGCCGTTGACGGAGCAGACCCAGGGGATTCTGAACCGGCGCTTGTTTGCGCAACTGCCACGGGGGGCGGGGTTGGTGAATATGGGCCGTGGGGGGCATTTGGTTGAAGAGGATTTGCTCGAGGCACTGGAGAGTGGGCAGTTGAGTGGGGCCGTACTGGATGTGCTGCGGGAAGAGCCGGCGGCGCCGGAGCATCCGTTTTGGGAGCATCCGCAGGTGTTGTTGACGCCGCATATTGCGGCCATGACCCAGCCGGAGAGTGCGTTTGGGGTGTTGTTGGAGAATATTCGGCGGTTTGAGCGGGGGGAGGAGATGGTGGGTGAGGTGGATCGGTTGCGGGGGTACTGAGTACATATCCGTTGCTGCGGTAACGGCGGCTATTGGTTCCGCCCTTACGGCGGGTCACTTTTGGAAAGAGCCCAAAAGTAACCAAAAGGCTCTCGCCCCACCACTCGGTACCTCGCCTAGGCTCGGTATGCCCTCACTCCGGCTTGAATCCGTGGGCCGCCGTCATGGGCCATCCTTGGCCCAGGACGGCTAACCCGGCGTCCTGCCGGGTTACCCACGGATTCAACCCTGCGTTCGGCCAGCGTGGTTAACGGGGCGCCTGAGATCAGGATCAAGATCAAAAGCAGATCAAGAGCCAGAGCCAGATCAAAAGATTGCTGACTTCGTCAGCGGTTAAGGAAGTAGAAGCCACAACGCGTACGCTTCAATGGTCAGGTCGGCTTTAAGGCCGCCTCGCTTTGGCTTTTGATCTCAAATCGCCCCATCAAACACGCTGGCCGAACGCAGGCTTTGGAGCGTGGGTAACCCGGCAGGACGCCGGGTTAGCCGCGCTGGGCCATGGATGGCCCATCGCGGCGGCCCACGCTCCAAAGCCTGCGTTCGGGCACACCGAGCCTAGGCGAGGTGCCGAGTGTTGGGGCGAAGGCCTTTTGCTTACTTTTGGGCCTTTCCAAAAGTGAGCCGCCGTAAGGGCGGAACCATAAGTGGCCGTTACCGCAGCAACGGATATGTACTCAATCAAAAAGCCGCCCAGCTATCGCAATCCCCACATCCTGAGTCGATCCCCGGCCCCCCAAATCCGGCGTAACCACCCCTTCTGCAATCACCACCTCAATCGCCCGCAATATCCCATCATGCGCCGCCCGATACCGCCCATCCCCATTGCCCAAGAAGTCCAACATCAACGCCCCCGACCAGATCATCGCAATCGGATTCGCAATGTTCTGCCCGTAAATATCCGGCGCCGATCCATGCACCGGCTCGAACAACGACGGAAACCGCCGCTCCGGATCCAGGTTCGCCGACGGCGCTATCCCGATGGTCCCCGCACACGCCGGCCCCAGGTCCGACAGAATGTCGCCAAACAGATTCGACGCCACCACCACATCAAACCGGTCCGGCTGCAACACAAACCGCGCGCACAAAATATCGATGTGCTGCTTGTCCCAAGCGACCTCGGGATAGTCCGCCGCCATCAATGCCGTGCGCTCATCCCAATACGGCATGCTGATGGAGATCCCATTGGACTTGGTCGCCGCCGTCAGCTTCTTGCGCGGACGAGTCTGGGCCAGGTCGAAGGCAAACTTGAGGATGCGGTCGACCCCACGTCGAGTGAACACCGATTCCTGCAGCACAAATTCATGCTCGGTGCCTTCGAACATCTTGCCGCCCACCGAAGAATATTCACCCTCGGTGTTTTCGCGGATCACCACAAAGTCGATGTCCCCCGGCTTGCGCCCAGCCAGTGGGCACGGCACGCCGGGAAACAGCCGCACCGGGCGGATGTTCACGTATTGGTCGAAGTCGCGGCGGAACTTGAGCAGCGAGCCCCACAGGGAAATATGGTCCGGGACTTTGTCCGGCCAGCCCACGGCGCCGAAGTAGATCGCGTCAAAGCCCTTGAGCTGCTCGAACCAGTCCTTGGGCATCATCTGCCCGTGTTCCAAGTAGTAATCGCAGTGGGCCCAGTCGAGCACTTCGATGCTCAGGTTCAGGTCCCAGATCCTGGCAGCCTGTTCCAGTACCCGCAGCCCTTCGGGCAGCACTTCCTTGCCGATGCCATCGCCGGCAATCGCGGCGATTCTGAATGCCTTGCTCATGGTGCGTGCCTCGCAAAAATTCAGTTCAAGCCGCCGATATGGAAGGCTTTGACTTCAAGGTATTCGTCCAGGCCGTACTTGCTGCCCTCGCGTCCCAGGCCCGATTGCTTGATGCCGCCGAACGGCGCGACTTCCATCGAGATGATCCCGGTGTTGAGCCCGACCATGCCGAACTCCAGCGCCTCGCCAAAGCGCCACGAACGCTGCAGGTCCTGGGTGAAATAGTAGGCGCCCAGGCCGTACGGGGTGGCGTTGGCCAGGGCGAGGGCCTGGGCTTCGTCGGTAAAGCGCATCAGCGGTGCCACAGGGCCGAAGGTTTCTTCATTGGCCAGCAACATCCCGGCGTGGGTGTCGCCGAGTACCGTGGGTTGCACGAACTGGCTGTCGCCGCTGGGGACAGCGCCGCACAGCAACCGGGCACCCTGGCTCAGGGCGTCGTCGATATGCCGCGCGACTTTGTTCACCGCTGCGGGGTTGATCAGCGGGCCGATGGTCACGCCGTCTTCCAGACCGTTGCCGACCTTGAGCTTGCCCACCTCTTCCACCAGCCGCGCCGCGAAACGCGCGTAGATACCGTCCTGCACCAGGATACGGTTAGCGCACACGCAGGTTTGCCCGGCGTTGCGGAACTTGCTGAGCATCACCCCGGCCACCGCCTGTTCGAGGTCGGCGTCATCGAACACGATAAACGGCGCATTGCCGCCCAGTTCCAGGCTCAAGCGCTTGATGTGCTCGGCGCTCTGGCGCATCAACAGGCGGCCGACGGCAGTGGAGCCGGTAAAGGAAATCTTGCGCACCGCCGGGTTGCCGGTCAGCTCTTCGCCAATGCCGGCGGGCAAGCCGGTAATGACATTGAACACCCCGGCCGGAATGCCGACGCGCTCGGCCAGCACCGCCAGGGCCAGGGCCGACAGCGGCGTGAGGTCCGAGGGTTTGACGATGATCGGGCAACCGGCGGCCAGCGCCGGTGCGCATTTGCGCGTGATCATCGCGTTGGGGAAATTCCATGGGGTGATGGCGGCGCATACGCCCACCGGTTGCTTGAGGGTCAGCAAACGCCGATCACCACTGGGCGCGGGCATGGTTTCGCCGTAGACCCGGCGCGCTTCCTCGGCGAACCATTTGACGAAACCGGCACCGTAGCGCACTTCGCCACGGGCTTCGTTCAGCGGTTTGCCCTGCTCGCAGGTCATGATCAGCGCCAGGTCATCGAGGTTGTCGATCATCGCCTGGTACCAGCGCTCCAGCAGCACCGCGCGTTCGGCGGCCGGGCGCGCGCGCCAGGCAGGCCAGGCACGCTCGGCGGCTTCGATGGCGCGGCGGGTGTCCACCGCGTCCATGGCCGGCACCTGGGCAATCAAGTGGCCGGTGGCGGGATCGCGGATGTCCAGGGTGGCGCCGCTGTCGGCAGCGATCCACTGGCCATCTACGTAGGCGAGTTCAGCCAGCAGGCTGGGGTCTTGCAAGCGATTCTTGAGCATGGTCGAGTCCTGATCCGAGACACGCTCCAGTCTAGGGAGGTGCCACAAACGAGGATGCCGAAAGCGCGGTTAAAGCAGCGTGCCGTGCTGAAATTCACCCCAGGACGGCAGGCTCTGCTAGGCCGTCAGCGAACCGAGCAAGCCTTGCAAAAAGCGCTCGCCGGCGTCCATCTGGCTGATCTCGATAAACTCGTCGGGCTTGTGCGCCTGCTCGATGGAACCCGGCCCGCACACCACCACTGGTACGTCCAGGCGCTGCTTGAACAGGCCGCCTTCGGTGCCGAACGAGACCTTGGACGTACCGGTGCCCGGCGCGGCGAATTGCTTGAGAAAGCGCACCGCCTCGACGCTGGGATGGGTGTCGAGGCCGGGATAGACATTGATCGTTTCGATCTCGATGGCCGCCACGCTGGACAGCTTCTGCGCCTCACGCACGATCACCTCGGCGCGCTCGCGCATCTGCTCCAGGAACGCGTCCAGGTCGTCCGCCGGCAGGTTGCGCACTTCGAAGTCCAGGGTGCACAGGTTGGGCACGATATTCAGCGCCTTGCCGCCGACAATCTGGCCAACATGCACGGTGCTGTAGGGCACGTCATAGTCGTTGTCCTGGGCACCATGGCGCTGCAACTGCTGCTGGCTGTCACGCAGGGCGGCGATAAAGTCACAGGCCACGTGGATGGCGTTGACCGAGCGCGGCGCGAGGGATGAATGCGCTTCCTGGCCCCGGCAGTACGTGCGGTAGGACCCCTTGCCCTTGTGGCCGAGTACAAACTGCATGTTGGTCGGCTCACCGATCACACACAAAAACGGCCGCACCGGCGCCAGATGCAGCACGTCGAGCAAACGCCGCACACCGACGCAGCCGATCTCTTCGTCATGGGACAGGGCCAGTTGCAGCGGGCGGTTCAGGCTGTGGTCGGCGGCGTCCAGCATGGAGTCGATGGCCAGGGCGATAAAGCCCTTCATGTCGCAGCTGCCACGCCCATAAATGCGCCCGTCCTGCACGGTGGCGGCGAAGGCGGGAAAGGTCCAGGCCTGCCCCGCCGCCGGCACCACGTCGGTGTGCCCGGACAGCAGCACGCCGGGCTGTTCCCTGGGCCCGGTGCTGGCGAACAGGTTGGCTTTCTTGCCGCTTGAGTCCTTGACGATCAGCGACTCGATGCCCTTGCTCAGCAGCAGGTCGCGCACATATTCAATCAAGGCCATGTTCGACTCCGATGACACGGTGTCGAAGGCCATCAGCTGTTTCAGAATCGCCAATACGCGGGGTTTCATGAGGCCTGGCTCCGTTGCTCGGCAGGTAGGGCGAACCGGGTGATGGAGAACGGCTCGATCGGGGTGCTGGTGCTGCCGGTGGCGAGCAGCTCGGCCATCACATCGCCGACGCCCGGGCCAAGCTGGAAACCGTGGCCGCAGAACCCGAAGGCATAGAACAGCCCGTCGACCGTACCGCTGGGGCCCATCACCGGCAGCGAGTCCGGCAGGTAGCCTTCGATGCCGCTCCACACGCGGATGATGTTCAGGTTGCCGACACCCGGCAGCAGGCGGCGCATCTGGCTGACTTGGTTGAGGATGCTGCGCGGTTCCACGTAGGCGCGGCGGTTGAGCATATCCGGCTTGCTGCGGTAGCCGCCGCCGATGACGATATTGCCCCGGGGAATCTGGCGGAAGTAGATCACCTCTTTGGGCACCTTGGTGTACACGCCAATCACGGTGGGCAAGGCATAAGGCACCGGCTCGGTCACGGCCATTTGCGGGCCGTGGGTGTCCAGCGGTACCGGTTCGCCGAACTGCGCCGAGAGCTTCTGGCCCCAGGCGCCGGCGGTGATCAACAGTTGCGCGGCGTGGAACTGGCGGCCGTCGGTGGTGGTGACCTGGAAGTCAGCGCCGACTTTCTGCACCTCGGCCACTTCGGTGCGTTCTTCAATCTGCGCGCCCAGGCGCCGGGCAGCACGGGCAAACGCCGGCGCGGCCAGGCGCGGGTTGGCATGGCCGTCGTGGGGCGCGTAGGAGCCACCCTTGACCTCCGGGCCGAGGAAGCCGAAGCGTTGATGCAGTTCGGCGCCACGATAAATCTTCAGGTCCAGTTGTTGCGCTTCCGGTGCGGCGGCGTAGGCCTCAAGCTCGGCGATTTCATCTTCGCGGTAACACACACGCATATGCCCGCTGGGGATGAATTCCAGGTCGTCGTCGATCAGTTCCGGCAGGCGTTTCCACAGCGCCCACGAGCGGTTGGCCAGGGCCAACTGGCCGAGGAAGCGCCCTTGCCGGCGCACATTGCCGAAGTTGACGCCGCTGGCGTATTGGCCGATCTGGTCGCGCTCCAGCAGGATCACCGACTGCCCGCGACGGCGCAGAAAAAACGCGGTTGCCGAGCCCATCACACCCCCGCCGACAATCACCACATCGGCTTTTTGCACGCTCATGACGAGACCTCCTCGGTGATCAACATCGACAACGGTTTGACCGGCGCCTGGCCGCGCTGGCGCCCGACCTCCTGCACCGGCACGCCGGCAGCGGCGGCGATCACTTCGGCCCCGGCCTGGGAGCAGTAACGCCCCTGGCAACGGCCCATGCCCACGCGGCTGAACGCCTTGGCGCGATTGACTTCGCAGGCGCCCTTATCTTTCACCGTACGGCGCAGCTCGCCAGCGCTGATCATCTCGCAGCGGCACACGATGGCGCTGTCCGGCAACGCCTTGGCCTGTTCGCTCGGCCACGGGAACGCCTGGGCCAGGCCCAGGCGGAATTGCTCCATCACCGCCAGGGCCTGCTGTTGTTCATCGCGCAGGCCGGTGTCGACCGGGTGTTGCAGGTCTTCCAGCAGCGCCAGCGCCACCAGGCGCCCGGCGTGCTCGGCGGCATCGGCGCCGCGAATTTTCGCACCGTCACCGGCCGCGTACACGCCCTTCACCGAGGTGCGTCCGGCGTCATCCGTGGCCAGCCACCATTGGCTCGATGCAGCATCGAACGCCATGCGACAACCAGCCAGGTCACCCAGCTGGGTTTCCGGGCGCAGGTGGTAACCCAGCGCAACGGCATCGGCCTGCACCGTGACGGTCTGCCCGTTGCCGGTGGCGAAGCGCACACCGCTCACGCCATTGGCCGCGTCGCCCATCACTTGCAGCGGCTTGACCCCCAGGTGCACCGCCACCTTGGCGCGGTACAGTTGCGCCAATAGCTTGATCCCGGTGAACAGCACGCCAGGCCGCGCCAGCAGTTTGGGCAAGGCTTTCAGGCGCAGGCTCAAGGCTGAGGTGTCGAGCACCGCCGCCACTTCGGCGCCGGCCTTCACATACTGGCTGGCGACCAGGTACAGCAACGGCCCGCTGCCCATGAACACCACGCGATGACCGATGGACACGGCCTGGTTTTTCAAGGCGATCTGCGCCCCGCCCAGGCTGTAGGTGCCCGCCAGTTGCCAGCCCTCGATGGGCATCAGGCGGTCGGTGGCGCCGGTGCAGAGGATCAGTGCGTCGTAATCCACCGTGGTGTGGCTGCCCTGGCTCACGCAGCACAGTTGCCCTGGCGTGAGGTTCCACACCAGGGTGTCGGGGCGGTAGTCGATGGCGTCGCGCAGGCGGTCGAAACTCTGGTGCAGCGCCTGGGCCTTGGCGGCCTCGCTGCCGTACAGGGTCGCGTAGTTGCGAGTGAAGCCTTCTGGCTGACGCCGGTAGATCTGGCCGCCGTCGCGGCGGTTTTCATCGATCAGGATCGGTTTGATCCCGGCCGCCATCAGGGTTTCGGCGCAGCGCACCCCGGCCGGTCCAGCGCCCACAATAACTACCCGTGCAGTGGCCATGTCGCCTCCGGTTGTGTGGTAACGATGTCCAGCCCGTCACGGACTTCATTGGAACAGGCGCGCAGGCGTTCGCCGCTGCGGGTCCACACCCAGCAATCCTGGCACGCGCCCATCAGGCAGAAACCGGCACGGCGGCCGCTGTCGAATTCCGATTGGCGCAGCGCGTTGCCCTGGGTCAGCAGCGCGACCATCAAGGTGTCGCCCTGCAGGGCTTGGACGGCGGCGCCGTCCACGGTCAGGCTGACCGTCGGCCGGCCCTGTTCGGCCAACCTCACAAAACGCCCGTTCATGCATAGGCTCCCAAGGTCATGGTCGTAACGCCCTGCTGGGTATCCAGCAACTGGGCGCTGTCGTGGTGGCAAAGGATTTCACCGCCGTTGTCCAGGCTGCGACGGCTCGGCGCGGTGCGGTTGCACAGGCCGTCGACGCGCACCGGGCAGCGATTGAGGAAGGTGCACAGTTCCGGCACGTTGGCCCGCTCGCCAATCGCTGGCAGCACCTCGGACGCGGTGCCGCAGCTTTCCAGCCAGCCTTGGCGCAACTCGGGCACCGAGTGAATCAACAGGTCGGTGTAGGGGTGGAACGGCGGCTGGGCAAACGACTGGCGGCTGCCGGCCTGGACCTTGTGGCCGCTGTACATCACCACAATGTCATCGCACAACGCACGCACGGTGGAGATGTCGTGGCTGATAAACAGGTACGACACCCCCAATTGCTGGCGCAGGTCGCGCAGCAGTTCGAGGATCGCTGCGCCCACCACGGTGTCGAGGGCCGAGGTCACTTCATCGCAAAGGATCAGGTCGGGTTTGGCCGCCAGCGCGCGGGCCAGGTTGACCCGCTGCTTTTGCCCGCCGGACAGCTCATTCGGGCGCCGTTCGGCGAGGTCGCGGGGCAGGCGCACCAGGTCGAGCAGTTCGCCGATGCGGGTTTGCAGCGCCGCGCCTTTGAGGCCGAAATACATTTTCAACGGTCGACCGATGATGGCCGCCACGCTGTGCATGGGGTTGAGCGCGGTGTCGGCGTTCTGGAACACCATCTGGATCCGGCGGAATTGCTCCGGGGTGCGCTCGGCGAGGCTGCCGCCCAAGGGTTGCCCGTCGAAAGCCAGGCCGCCGAGGGCCGGGGTCAACAACCCCGCCACCACCCGGGCCAGGGTGGATTTACCCGAGCCCGACTCGCCGATCACGCCGATGGCCTGGCCACGGCGCACGGTGAGGTCGATGTCTTCAAGAACCCGAATCGACGGCATGCCGTGCAGGTTCTTGTTGCCGTAGCCAGCGGTGAGGCCGGTGATGGTCAGCAGCGGTACCTCTCCGGCGACGCCGCAGGGCGGGCGAATGGTGGTGTCGGGCCGTGCGGCGGCCAGCAGGCTGCGGGTGTAGGCGTGGGTCGGGGCGTTAAGCAACGGTGCGGTGGCGCTTTGCTCGAGGATCTGACCACCGTTGAGCACCACGATCTGGTCGGCCATTTGCGCCACCACCGCCAGGTCGTGGGACACGTACACCGCCGTGGCCCCGCGCTCGCGCACCACGCGTTTGAAGGCGCGCAGCACGTCGATCTGGGTGGTCACGTCCAGGGCGGTGGTCGGCTCGTCGAGCACCACCAGCAGCGGGTCACTGATCAGCGCCATCGCCGCCATCACCCGTTGCAGCTGCCCGCCGGAGACCTGGTGCGGGTAGCGCTGGCCGATGCGTTCCGGGCCCGGCAACGCCAGGTCGCGGAACAGTCCGATGGCCTTGGTGTGCAGCTCGGCCCGAGTGCCCAGGCCATGGATCAGCGCGCCCTCTATCACCTGGTCAATGAGCCGTTTGGCCGGGTTGAACGCTGCTGCGGCGCTTTGCGCGATATAGGACACGCGGTTGCCGCGCAGCCCTTGCAGTTGGTGTTCGCTCAGGGCGAGCATGTCGTGCTCGCCGACCTGCACCACCCCGCCGGACAAACGACAGCCGCGCCGTGCATACCCCAGCAAGGCCAGGGCGATGGTGGTCTTGCCCGAGCCGGACTCACCGATCAACGCCAGCACTTCACCTTGTTTCAGGGCAAAGCTCACGCCCTTGACGATTTCCACCTCGCCGCGCTCGCCACAGGCGACCACGCGCAGGTCTTCGACGCGAATCAATTCAGTCATTTCAATGGCCTCCCGTGCGTCGACTACGTCGCGACGACAGATAGTCGATCAGCAGATTCACGCCGATGGTCAGCGTGCCGATGGCCAGCGCCGGAATGATGATGGCCAGCGCGCCCTGGTTAAGGCCGCCGATGTTTTCCCGCACCAGCGAGCCGAGGTCGGCGTCCGGCGGTTGCACGCCCAGGCCAAGGAAACTCATGCCGCTGAGCAACAGCACGATGTAGCCGAAACGCAGGCCCAGGTCGGTCAGGACCGGGTTGAGCATGTTCGGCAGGATCTCCATGCACGCCACGTACAACCGGCGCTCGCCACGGGTACGCGCGACCTGCACGTACTCCAGGGCTTCGATATTGACCGCCATGCTGCGGGCGACGCGGAAGGAGCCGGGGATATAGCTGATCACGGCCGTACAGATCAGCAACGTCACCGATGAGCCAAAGGCCGAGACCATGATCAGCGCAAGCATTTTGCTCGGGATCGAGATGAAGGCGTCCATGATGCGGCTGATGATCTCGTCCAACCACTTGGGCGAGACCACCGACAACAGCGCACACCCGGTGCCGAAGGTGCTGGCCAGTAACGCCGCCACCAGCGCCAGCCCGACGGTGAACCGCGCGCCCACCAGCACCCGGCTGAGCATGTCGCGGCCCAGGTAATCGGTGCCGAATGGATGCGCGAGGCTGAAGCCTTCGAAGATGTTATCGGACACCACCTCCCCCACCGGGTGAGGCGCCAGCCACGGGCCGAGCAGCGCCACCAGCAGCCAGGCGACGCACACCACGCCGCCCAACAGCCCCAGCCACGACGGGCCGCTGGACACCTTGGCGAGTGCCAGGGCGGAGGAAACAGGCTTGGATTTCGCAATGAGGTTGTTCATTGGTTTCTCAGCCTCGGATTGGACAGGATCGCGCACAGGTCGGCGAGCAGCACCAGGCCCAGGTACGCCGCGCAAAACAACATGGTGCACGCCTGCACCAGCGCCATGTCGCGGTTGGTCACGGCATCGACCATCAAGCTGGCAATGCCGGGGTAGTTGAAGATGGTTTCGACGATCACCACCCCGCCCAACAGGTACGACAGGCTCAGGGCGATGGCATTGGCAATCGGCCCGATCGCATTGGGCAAGGCATGGCGCAGCACGATGCGGATCGGGCTGACGCCCTTGAGGCGCGCCATTTCCACGTAGGGGCTGTCGAGCTGGTCGATCACGGCAGCGCGGGTCATGCGCGCCATTTGCGCGACGATCACGCAACACAGCGTCATCACCGGCAAGGCATAGGTGCGCAGAAATTGCAGCGGTGAACTGATGTCGCTGGCATACGAGAGGGCCGACAACCAACCGAGGTTGACCGCGAAAATCAGCACCGCCAGGGTCGCCACCAGGAATTCCGGCACCGCGACCATCGCCAGGGTGATAAAGCTCAGGCAACTGTCGATGCGCCCGCCCCGGCCCATCGCCGAACCGATACCGAGTACCAGCGCCACCGGCACCGAGACCAGCGCCGTGGCGCCCGCCAGCATCAGGGTGTTGGGCACCCGGCCCGCCATCAGCTCACCGACCGGCATGGCGTTGGAGACCGACACGCCCATGTCGCCAGTGAGCAGGCTCATCAACCAGTGCAGGTAACGCAACACACCGGGCTGGTCCAACCCCAGTTTCAGGCGCAGGGCCGCCACCTGTTCAGGGGTCGCGAACTGGCCCAGGGATTGTTGCGCCGCGTCCCCCGGCAGTACCGCCGTGATCGCGAACACGACCATGGACACGATCAACAAGGTCAAGGCCCCGGCGCCGAAGCGCCGGCCGATCAACCACAGTGTATTGCTATTCATCCCACGACCCTCCTCAAGCGTCCAACCACACCTGCTCGGCAAACATGTAGCCCATGAAACCGCCCAGTGGGTTGCTGTCGTAGCCTTTGATGCGCTGGTCGACGCCGTCGATATTGCTGATGAACACCGGCACGCCGATGCCGCAGTGGTCGTGCACCAGGGTCTGCATGTCGCCATACATCTTGGCGCGCTTGGCGTCGTCGGTTTCGCCACGGGCCAGCATCAGCAACTGGTCGAACTGCTCGTTCTGCCAGCCGGACTCGTTCCACGGCGCCTTGGACTGGAAGAACTGCGAGAACATCACGTCAGCATTCGGCCGTGGGTTGATGTTGCCGAAGCTCAGCGGGTGCTTCATCCAGTGGTTGGACCAGTAGCCATCGCTCGGCAGGCGGTTGACGTCGAGCTTGAGCCCGGCCTGTTTGGCCGACTGCTGCAAGAGCACGGCGATGTCCACTGAACCGGTGGCGGCAGGCGAGGCCATCACGGGCATGGTGATGCTTTCCATGCCGGCTTTCTTCAGCAGGAACTTGGCTTTTTCCGGGTCGTAGACCGTCTGCGGCAAGTCGGTGTTGAAGTAGCGCGAACCCGGCGCAATCGGGTGGTCGTTGCCCACCACCGCAAAGCCACGGAATACGGCGGACTTGACCTGTTCACGGTCGAGCAGCAGTTTCATCGCCTGGGTGAATTCCGGGCTTTTGCCGGGCAGTTGGTCTTGTCGGATGATCAAGTCAGTGTAGTTTCCCGACGGCGCGTCGACGACGCGATGCTTGGCACTGGCCTTGATGCGCGTGGTGGAGCGCGGGTTGACCTCGTTGATCATGTGCACATCGCCCGACAGCAGTGCATTGACCCGCGATGGCTCGTCGGCAATCGCGATGAACTCGATCTCGTCGAGGTACGGCAGGCCCGGTTTCCAGTAGTTCTTGTTGCGCACCGCAATCGAACGCACGCCGGGCTTGAACTCGCCCACGGTGAACGGCCCGGTGCCGATGCCTTTACTGAAGTCGCTGGTGCCCTCGGGGACGATCAACAGGTGCGACACCGCGAGGATCGACGGCAATTCGGCGTTGGCCGCGCTGAGGCGGATCTGCACTTCGTTCGGCCCGCTGGCCTTGATCTCGGCGAACTGCTCCATCAACGGCATGACCTTGGAACCGGTCAGCGGGTCTTTGTGGCGGTTGAGGGAGAACACCACGTCGGCGGCGGTCAGGGCCTTGCCGTTGTGGAAGGTCACGTCCTTGCGCAGGGTGATGGTCCAGACGGTGGCGTCGGTGTTGTCGATGCGCTCGGCCAGTTCCAGTTGCGGCACCAGGTGCTTATCGAAGCGGGTCAGGCCGTTGTAGAACATGTAGTGGCGCACATAGTCGGTGGACAGCGCGCCCTTGGCCGGGTCGAGGGTGTCGGCGGTGGAGCTGGACATGCCGGCCACGCGGATCTTGCCGCCTGGCTTGCCTTTGCCGGCCACGGCGGCCTCGTCGGCGAACAGCTTGCCGGCGGCGCCGAACAGGCTGCCGGCACCGGCGGCGGCGACACCGGCAACGCCCAGCATTTGCAGGGCGTTGCGGCGCGACATGCCGCGATTAAGACTTTCGAACACCCGCAGGCTGTCCTGGCCGGAGATGAGCTCGGGGGTGTTTTTGTTGTCAGTCATAGCAAGGCTACCTGTCGATAATCGGAAGAATCGAGTGCTCACGGATGTCCGGAGCGTCCTGGAAACGCAAACGACGGTGACGCAACAACGGCAACTCAGTGCAGATAGTCCTGGAAGCGGTAGTAAGCCCCCACGAAGGGCAGGAACCAGGGCTTGCCGAAATGCCCGACGATTGCCGGCCATTCCAGTTCGCGCCAAGGGTTGGCGGCCGCATTACCGGCCATCACTTCGGCCATTACCTGGCCCATGTGCACCGACATCTGCACGCCATGGCCGCTGTAGCCCATGGAGTGGAACACGCCGCCATGCTGGCCGGCGCGGGGCAGGCGGTCGGACGTCATGTCCACCAGGCCACCCCAGCAGTAGTCGATCTTCACGTGCGCCAACTGCGGGAACATGTTCAGCATCGCCGCTTGCAGTACCTTGCCGCTCTTGGCGTCGGAGACACTGTCGGACATCGCAAACCGCGCACGTCCGCCAAACAGCAGGCGGTTGTCCGGGGTCAGGCGAAAGTAGTTGCCGATCATGCGGCTGGTCACATAGGCGCGATGTTGCGGCAGCAACTGGTCGATCAGCGTCTGGGGCAAGACTTCGGTGGCGATGACAAAACTGCCCACCGGCACAATCCTGCGGCGGTACCAACCCAGGTCGCCATGCTGGCAGGCACCGGTTGCCAGCAGGACTTGCCCGGCGTGCAGTGAACCCTTGGCGGTGTTGACCTGATAGCCGCCGGCCTGGGCCTTCCAATCCTTGACGGGGGTGTGCTCGTAGATCATCGCACCACGCCGCGCCGCCGCTTCGGCCAAGCCGACCCCAAAGCGGCCGACATGCATCTGCACGCCGTTGCGTTGCAGCAGGCCGCCATGAAACTGCGCCGAATTGACTTCAGCATGGGTCTGCTCGGCGCTGAGCAACTCGACATCGGCATCCACCTCCTGGCGGATCAGCTCGCAGGTGCGGGCCAGGCCTTCGTAGTGCATCGGCTTGGCCGCCAGCTTGAGCTTGCCGTTGCGCACCAGGTCGCAGGCGATCCCTTCCTGCTCGACCAGTGACACCACCGTCTGCACGGCACTTTCATAGGCCTGGTAATAGGCGCGCGCCTTGGCGGCACCGAGGCTGGCGTGCAACCCGGCGTAATCCTGGGCCACCCCGGTGTTGCACTGCCCACCGTTGCGTCCCGAGGCCTCGCCGATCACCCGCCCGGCGTCGAGCACCACCACACTGGCGCCCTTGAGCGCCAACGCCCGCGCTGCCGCCAGGCCGGTGAACCCACCGCCGACCACAGCCACATCGACCTGCTTGGGCAAGCTGCCCAGCTGGGCACCGGTAAACGCCGGTGCGGTGTCGAGCCAATAGGATTCACTGCCCATGTCTTGCCCTCAGAGGTGTGCGGTTACAGACCGACCAGCGCCGGCAGCCCACCGATATCGGGGATCTGCTGGTAACTGTAGAACGCGTTGCCCGGCACTTCGTGGCCACGGGCGACGAAGGCTTTGTTTTTGATCTTCATGTCATGGGCCGGCATCAGGTCGTAACGGAAGCTGGAAGACACATGCAAGATGTCTTCCGGGCCGCAACCGAGGTTGTCGAGCATGAATTCAAACGCGGCCAGGCGCGGCTTGTAGGCCTGGGCCTGCTCGGCGGTGAACACCTTGTGGAACGGCGCGCCGAGCTTGTCGACGTTGGACATGATCTGACTGTCGCTGGCATTGGAGAAGATCACCAGGGGAATCTTGTCGGCAATTTTCGACAGCCCGGCCGGCACGTCTGCATGAGGGCCCCAGGTCGGCACGGCGTCGTAATACAGCTGGCCTTCCTCGCGATAGTCGATACCCCAGCGTTTGCAGGTACGGGCCAGGGCGGTCTTGAGGATTTCATCGTAGGGGCGCCAGTCGCCCATGACCTGGTCGAGGCGGTAGGCCGAGAAGTCTTTGACGAACTGGTCCATTTGTTCAGGCTTGATGCGATCAGCGAACAGCTCGCGGGTCATGGTGCCCATATGGAAGTTGGTCAGCGTACCGTAGCAGTCGAACGTAATGAATTTGGGACGAAGAAAGCTCATTGAGTGCGGTCCTGGAGTTCGTTGAGTGTGACAAGCGTTCGCTGCCCTGGCGGCGCGTCGGCCTCGTTGCAGCACAGGTTCATTACACCACTGTGAAATCAGCATATGCCGTCTAAAAAGACCTGCGCTCAATACAAACCACCGTTTTGGTGGCCGGGCTCAGCAGACTTTGCGGTGCGCGCCAGGCTTGGGCAGGGCCAGTGTTTGTGCGCTTTTAGGGGGCTTTTGGGGGTGCAGAGGCTTAAGCACGGGGGTGGGGGCGGCAGAAAGTGTGGCTGGTTGAATTGTGGGAGGGTGCTTGGTTCCGTGGCGGCCTTTGGGCCGACCATGTCGTTGGGTTTGAGCGCGTACATATCCGTTGCTGCGGTCACGGCTGCTATGGGTTCCGCCCTTACGGCGGGTCACTTTTGGAAAAGAGCCCCAAAAGTAACCAAAAAGGCTCTTGCCCCAACACTCGGCACCTCGCCTAGG